>NZ_JBMDIQ010000040.1:0-21853 GCF_057808735.1 Chromobacterium sp. FG89
GAGGTGAAATATACGTTACAGCCCTCGCTCCGTCAACACCTATTTTGAAAAAAGACGGAGATTTCGCAAACAGCGCCGGCAAGCTTTTGATTTGTAAAGAAGCTGTCATCCAGGCCGGAACAATTTCTCTCCAACGCTCCGACAAGCCCGCGCGGAGGAAACGCGCAGGATGCGAAAAAGCCCCGATTGACGGGGCTTTTTCTGGGCAAGAGGCCGGCATTCCGGCGAACGGAGCGGCCCAAACGGCTAAAACGCCTTGCTCAGCTGCGGTAGTCCGCATTGATCTTCACATAGTCATAAGAGAAGTCGCAGGTCCAAACCGTGGCTTCCGCCGCGCCGCGCCCCAGGTTTACCCGCACCAGAATTTCCGGCTGGGCCATCACGCGCTGGCCGTCTTCTTCTTTATATAGAGGATTGCGTCCGCCGTTGACCGCGACCAGCACCTCGTCCAGATACAGCTCCAGGCGATCGACGTCCAGGTCTTGCACCCCGGCGTAGCCGATGGCGCACAGCAGGCGCCCCAGGTTTGGGTCGGAAGCGAAGAAAGCGGTTTTCACCAGCGGGGAACGCGCGATGGCGTAAGCGACGTCCTTGCACTCTTCGAAGGAGCGGCCGCCCTCAACTTTGACGGTGATGAACTTGGTGGCGCCCTCGCCGTCGCGGACGATAGCCTGAGCCAGCGCCGTGGCGACTTGAATCAACTCCCCCTTCAGCGCCTGATAGGCCGCCAGCTGCGGCGAATCGATCAACGGAGCGCCGCTTTGACCGGTGGAGATCAGAATAAAGCTGTCGTTGGTGGAGGTGTCGCCGTCCACCGAGATGCAATTGAAGGAAACATCGGCCACTTCCTTCACCAGCTGACGCAGCACCGGACGCGTCACGGCGGCGTCGGTGGCGATGAAGCCCAGCATGGTGGCCATATTGGGATGAATCATGCCGGCGCCCTTGGAGATGCCGGTGATGTTGACCGGATGACCGTCCAGCGTCAGGCGGGCGCTGACCGCCTTGGGCGCGGTGTCCGTGGTCATGATGGCGCGGGCGGCGTCGGCCCAGTCCGCGCCTTGCCGATGCGGCAGCGCCGCGGCGATCTTGTCCACCGGCAGCGGCTCCAGGATGACGCCGGTGGAAAAGGGCAGGATCTGTTCCGGCTGACAGCCCAGTTCGTCGGCCAGCGTGCGGCAGACTTGCAGCGCGTCGCTGCGCCCTTGTTCGCCGGTGCCGGCGTTGGCGTTGCCGGTGTTGACGACCAGCGCGCGGATCTGCACGCCGGCGTCCAAATGCTTTTTGCAGATTTGCACCGGCGCGGCACAGAAGCGGTTTTGGGTGAACACGCCGGCAACGGTGTTGCCTTTATCCAGACGGATGACCAGCACGTCGTTGCGGTCGGCTTTCTTGATGCCGGCGGCGGCAACGCTCAGTTCCACGCCGGGAATGGGGAAGAGATGTTCGCCGCTGACGGGCTTGAGGTTTACTGCCATCTATCGCTCCAGATCAATCAATATTATTCGCATCGATTGTAGCGGATTTGATCCGCCGGACCGGAAACAAAAACGGCGGCCGGATCAACCCGCTTCGGCCGCCGCCGCGCTCAGCAGTTCAAGCAGCGCTTCGCCGTAGCGCGCCAGCTTGAGTTCGCCCAACCCATACACCTTGGCCAAGCCGGCGCGGGAGCTGGGATGCTTTTCCACCAGGTCTCGCAGGGTGCGGTCGGAGAACACCGCGTAGGCTGGCACATTGTGTTCGTCCGCCATTTGCCGGCGCCAGCCGCGCAGCGCCTGCCACAGCCGCTCTTCGCGCTCGGTGCGCAACCAGCGATCGGCGCTGGCGCTGCTGCGCGTCGCCTTGTCGTCGGCCAGCGGCCGCAGATAGACTTTTTCCTGGCCTTTGAGCACGGCTCGGCATTCGTCGCTCAACACCAGCGACTGACCGCGGGCGATGTCGACATGCAGCAGCTTGCGCGCCACCAGTTGGCGGATGATGGAGCGCCAAACGCGTTGGTTGTAGTCGCGGCCGATGCCGAAGGTGGACAACTTGTCATGGCCGTAATGACCGACGCTTTGATTGGCGCGGCCCAGCAGCACGTCGATCACGTGGCCGGCGGAGAAGCGCTGCTCCACCCGGTAGATGCAGGACAGCAGCTTTTGCACCGCCACGGTGGCGTCGAAGGTGATGGGCGGATGCAGACAGTTGTCGCAATGGCCGCAAGGCCGGCTCTGTTCGCTGAAATGCGCCAGGATGTGCTGGCGCCGGCAGGAGGCGGCTTCGCAGAAGGCCAGCATGGCTTCGAGCTTGCCCAGTTCCACCTGCTTTTGCAGCTCGGCCATTTCCCCGCCTTCTATCATTTGCCGCAGTTGCACCACATCGTTGAGCCCGTAGCACAGCCAGCTGGCGGCGGGCAGGCCGTCGCGGCCGGCGCGGCCGGACTCCTGATAAAAGTTTTCCGGGCTCTTGGGCATGTCGATATGGGCGACGAAGCGCACGTCCGGCTTGTCTATGCCCATGCCGAAGGCGACGGTGGCGACCATGACCACGCCTTCGTCGCGCAGGAATTCGCGCTGGTTCGCCTCGCGTTGCTGATGGCTGAGGCCGGCGTGGTAGGGCAAGGCGTGGATGCCGTTGTCGCACAGCCATTGCGCGGTGTCTTCCACGCGCTTGCGCGACAGGCAGTAAACGATGCCGGCGCTGCCCGGGTATTCATTGCGGATGAAGTCGAGCAGCTGCTTTTTGGCGTTGTGCTTTTCCACCACTTGGTAGAACAGATTGGGCCGATCGAAGCTGGATAGGAAGACGCGCGCGTCCTGCAGCTTCAGGTAATGGATGATGTCGGCGCGGGTCTGTTCGTCGGCGGTGGCGGTCAGGGCGATGCGCGGCACTTGCGGGAAGCGCTCGGCCAGAAAGCCCAATTGCTGGTATTCCGGGCGGAAGTCGTGCCCCCAGTGGCTGACGCAATGCGCTTCGTCGATGGCGAACAGGCTGATGTTCAGCTGCGACACGAACTCTTGGAAACGCGGGGTCAGCAGGCGCTCCGGCGCCACGTACAAAAGATCCAGCGAGCCGGCGCGCGCCTGGCGCGCGATGTCGCGCGCCTCGTCCAGCGGGGTGGCGGAATTGAGACAGGCAGCGGCCACGCCCTGCTCCACCAGGGTGGCGACCTGGTCCTGCATCAGCGCGATCAGCGGCGACACCACGATGGCGACGCCCGGCCGCATCAACGCGGGGATCTGAAAGCAGAGGCTCTTGCCGCCGCCGGTGGGCATCAGCACCAGCGCGTGGCCGCCCTGGGCGACGTGATCGACAATCTCCCCTTGCTGCCCGCGGAATTCGGGATAGCCGAAGATATTATTGAGTAGGGAGAGCGCGTCCTGCATAAGCCGTCTTCTTACGAGAAGGGGCCTATTGTACGGCAAGTGGCCGGCAGCGTCCCGTCCCGGGAGCCACGGGCAAAAAAAGGGCCGCTGGAATGCAGCGGCCATAAAGTTGGATGGAGACAATGTGAAACGAAGAGGAAAAATGCTCTCGCACTACCATGGACCTGTGGGACACTCGCGAAGTTCCTTTTTTTCCATTTATTTTTGGCGTTTTTTCGCAAAAAAATACTTATATGGCATTGCGGATTTTTTGCGGCGCCGCACTGTCGAAGGCAGCCCGTCACCCGTCTCTAGCCACCGCCGCACAAGCCGTTCCGCGCGCCGGCGCTTGGAGCCTTCCCCCGGCTGTGCGACACTGACCGACGATTTCTTGGAGGCATTAATGCGTAATATTTGGCCCGTCCTGCTGGCGGCCGCAGTGATCAGCGGCTGCGCCAGCGCCCCCAGCAAAGCACCCAGCCCATCGACCGTCGGCAAGCCCGCTCAGTCCGGGGCCAGTCCGGCCAACGCCGATTGGCAAAACCTGGGGGTTTCCCCCAACGGCAACATCCTGAACGAACTGGACAAGCTGTCTGTCCGCAAGCAGGGCCAGGTGGCCAGCTTTCGCGACCGCAAGACCATCTTCAATCTGAAGAAGGAAAACTTCCTGTCCACGCCGCGTCACAAGGTGTCGATCAATACTTGGCAGATAGACTGTTCGCAGCGCACTTTCCGCCTGCTGGACATGGTGCTGTTCGATGAGAACGGCCGCCAGATCGCCAGCTTCACCTATAATGACGCTCAGATAAAACCTATGCCGGTAGTGCAGAATTCGGCCAGCTATCAACAGATGCTGCTGGTATGCAAGGGAGAACCCGGGTTCTGAGCCCGTTTCGCCCAGCCCGCTCGCTCGCGGCCGCGTTCCGCGGCGCGCCAAAACGCGAGCGGGCGTTTTTTGCGTAGCGGCCCCGCCGCCCAACCGGCCCCATGCCTGGAGCGCCCATGCAAGCGATTCGACGAGTGGTCTTCAATCAAAAAGGGGGGGTGGGCAAGTCCACCATTACCGTCAATCTGGCCGCCGTCGCCGCCAAACAGGGCAAACGGGTGCTGTTGGTGGACCTGGATCCGCAGGGCAACGCCAGCCATTATCTGATGGGTTCCGCCGCCCGGGACGACGCGCCGTCGCTGGCCGGCCTGTTCGAGCAGATGCTGAGCATTTCCATGTTCAGCAAGGAGCCGGCGGACTTTGTCCGCGCCACGCCACTGACCGGGCTCAGTCTGTTGGCTTCGCACCCGGACCTTGCCGAGCTGATGGGCAAGCTGGAGGCGCGCTACAAGATGTTCAAACTCAAGGAAGCGCTGGACAGCTTGAGCGGCCGGTTCGACGAGATCTGGATCGACACTCCGCCGGCCTTGAACTTCTTCACCCGCTCGGCGCTGATCGCCGCTGACCGCTGCCTGATTCCCTTCGACTGCGATGCCTTTTCCCGCCAGGCCCTCTATAACCTGAAAGTGAACACCGAGGAAATCCGCGCCGACCACAATCCCGAGTTGTTCATCGAAGGCATCGTGGTCAACCAGTTCCAGGCGCGGGCCAGTTTGCCGGTGCGCCTGGTGGAGGAGCTCAAGCAAGAAGGCCTGCCGGTGTTGTCCTCTCCGCTGTCTTCATCCGTGAAAATCCGGGAGTCACACGATGCGGCGCTTCCCATGGTGTACCTGGACCCGCGCCACAAACTGTCTCGCGAGTTCGAAGCGCTTTACCAGGAGCTGGCGCGGGATGGACGGCCGGCCTAGCGTCCCTCTCCCGCCGTCCGCCGGCTCGCGCGGAGGCGGCTCCCCTTGAATCGCCTGAGCTCGCTGCTGGTCAGCGGCCTGCTGAGCGTCGGCCTGCTGTCCGCCGAATACTGGCTGATGATCAACGATGAACGCGCCGAGCTCATCGACCGCCAGCATTACTGGGGCGAATTGAGCGCCGAGTTGCTGCGGGTGCGGATGCAGGCGATGCTGGATCACTCCGCCGTGCTGGCGCAGAGCCTGGCCAACAGCCCTCAGCCGCGTTCATTGGCCGTGCTCGCGCGCAGCACCATACGCGACGATACGCCGTTCGGCGGTCTGGGCATCATCGAATACGTGCGCCCGGAACAGCGCGAGGCGTTCGAGAGCCGCATCGCCAACAGCATACGCGTATTGCAGGACCGCCATCTGGCGCCCAGCCCGCGCCGCCCGCTGTACTATCCGGTGTCCGGCTACCTGCCGGACGACAGCAACGCCTTGCCGCAAGGTCTGGACCTGGGGGGCGTAGGCAACGCCCGCCGCAAGATGGACCTGGCGCGCCACAGCACCCAGCCGGTGCTGATGCCGACCACGCTGCCCGGCAGCAACGGCAGCCGTCTGGACATCGTCGTGCGGCTGAACGACGACAACACCCTGCTGCTGCTGAATCTGCGCAAGGACAAGCTGATCCAGGACAGCCAGCGCGAACCCGGCACCGCCAGCCCGCTGCGCCATGTCCGCATCGTCGCCTGGACCCAGGAACAACCCGACGCGCCGCTGCTGGACTCCCAGCCCACCCGGCCGCTGCCGTCCACGCCGCCTTTGTACACCATTCGCCACAATCTGGGCGGCAACGAGATCTTGTTCGGCGCCTATCCGCAAGGCGTGGCTAACCCCGGCATGCGGCTGACCCACTGGGCGATCCTGGCCACCACGGCCGGTTTTTTGCTGGCGATGTTCTGGTTCCAGCAACAGCAGGCCCAATCCCGGCGCCGGATGCAGGATCAGCTCAAGCGCAGCCAGCAGCAATTGGAAATGAACACGCGCACGCTGCGCGAGCAGATCAACGACAGAGTGATGTCCGAGCAGGCGCTGGCGCAGAGCGAGGCGCGCCAGCGCGCCATTCTGCAAGCCAGTTCCGACGCCATCATCCTGATCGACCACCAGGGCCTGGTCTTGCAGATCAACCCGGCGGCGGTGCGGCTGATCGGCCAATCGGCGGACATGGTGCGGCAACTGCCGATAGGCAAGCTGCTGGACGAGCTGTACGACCGCAATCCGGCGCGCAGCTTCGAACACATCGCCCAGGAGCACGAGGGCCGGCCGTTCGAGGCCAGCTTGCGCCGCAGCGACGAGCATATGCTGCCGGTGGAGCTGTCGCTCAGCCGGGTCACCTTGCCGGACGACTGGTTCTACGTGGTAGTGTGCCGCGACATCTCCATCCGCAAGGAGCAGGAAGCGGCGCTGATCGAACTGAAAAACAGCCTGGCCGAGCAGGTGGAAGTGCAAAGCCGCCAGTTGTCCGCGCTGCTGGACGCCAGCCCGATGGCGATGGCCTACATCGTGGACCGCAATCTGCTCCAGGTGAACCGCGCCTTTCTCGATCTGTTCGAGCAGCGCGAGGAAGTCGTCCTCGGCCACAGCACCCTGCCCTTCTTTGAATCGCCTGAGCAATGGGAGCGCACCGGCAAGGCGCTGTACAGCCTGCTCAACGACGGCAAGGTGGTGCAGACCGAGCAAAGGCTGCGCACCGGCACCGGCAAGCTGTTCTGGTGCCGGCTGTACGGCAAGGCCATCAACCCCTCGGTGCCCAAGCTCGGCACCATCTGGCTGTACCAGGACTTTTCCGCCCAGCGCGCGCTGGAGGAAACCCTGCGCCACGCCAAGGTGCTGGCCGAGGAAAACAGCCGCGCCAAGACAGAGTTCCTGGCCAATATGTCCCACGAGCTGCGCACGCCGCTGCACGCCATCCTTGGCTTCACCGAAATGGGCCAGGCCCGCTCGCGCGGGCAGCACGACGACAAGATGGCGCAATACTTCAGCCGCATCCAGAGCAGCGGCAACCGGCTGCTGACCCTGCTCAACGATTTGCTCGACCTGGCCAAGATGGAAGTGGGGCGCATGGAATACACCATAAGCCGCAACAATCTGTGCCAATGCCTGCACGACATCTGCGACGAAATGACGCCGCTGGCCGCGCTCAACGACATCCGCATCTATCTGAACTGCTCGTCGGAGCAACTGCACGCCGACATCGACCCCTTCCGCATCGGCCAAGTGATGCGCAACCTGCTGTCCAACGCCATCAAGTTCAGCCCGCACGGCGGCGAGATCTACGTCAACGCCGGCCTGCGCCAGGACGCCGACGGCGAGAACATCCTCGTCACCGTGGAAGACACCGGCCCCGGCGTGCCGGAGTCCGAACTGGAAAGCATTTTCGACAAATTCATCCAGAGCAGCAGCACCAAGACCGGCGCAGGCGGCACCGGCCTGGGGCTGGCCATTTGCCGCGAGATCATCTCCGCCCACCATGGCCGCATCTTCGCCAGCAATTTGCCGACACGCGGCGCGCTGTTCACTTTCATCATTCCGCGCACCGGACAGGCCGGCGCCACGGAGGACCCCAACCATGCCCCACAAACTACTGCTCGTTGACGACGAACCCTTTAATCTGGAGCTGATGGCCGAGCTGCTGCAGGATGCCGGCCACGAAGTGGTCCAGGCCGAGGACGGAGAGACCGCGCTGGACATCCTGCAGCGAGAAGGCGAAACCTTCTCCACCGTGCTGTTGGACAAGATGATGCCCGGCATCAGCGGCTTCGACGTGCTCAAGCGCATCAAGAGCGAGCCGCGGCTGGAGTTTTTGCCGGTCATCATGCAAACCGCCATGGGCGCGGCCTCCAGCGTGCAGGAAGGGCTGGCGGCCGGCGCCTTCTACTATCTGACCAAGCCGTTCTCCCGCGACATGCTGCTGGCCATCGTCGAGGCGGCGATAGGCCACTGGGACCGCTACGCCCACTTCCGCGAACTGGCCAATCTTCACGTCGACGCCCTGCGCCACCTGAACAAGGCCACCTTCAGCTGCCGCAGCCACAAGGAGGCCCAGACCGTCACCGCCCTGCTGGCCAAAACCTGCGCCCATCCGGAGCGGGTGGCCACCGGCCTGTTCGAGCTGCTGGTCAACGCCATCGAGCACGGCAATCTGGACATCAGCTTCGACGAGAAAAGCCACTATATGGCCGAAGGCCAGTGGGAGGCCGAGCTGGCCCGCCGCATGCAGGACCCGGTGCTGGGACAGCGCCAGATCAGTGTGGACTTCAGCCGCGAACCGGAACAGATGCGCTTCACCATCAGCGATATGGGCGCGGGCTTCGACTGGGAGCACTACCAAAACGCCGAGCCCGCCTCGCTGATGTCCAGTCATGGGCGCGGCATCCTGATCGCGCGCAAGCTGTCCTTCGACGGCCTGCACTACCAGGGCCGGGGCAATATCGTGGTCGCCCACGTCAACAGCGGAGAATAAGACGCGGTTCAAGGCCGCGCTGAGGCGGAGCGGCCGCGGCGTTCGCGCCCGAGCCGGCCCGCCCGGGCTCACGGCGGCTCGCCGCAATCGCCGCGCTCGCGCCAGTAACGGCGCTGACTGTCGCGCCAACAGCTCCACTCCACCCCTTCGCCGAACTCCAGCGTCAAGGCGCCGTCCAGATCCGTGCGCAGCACCGCGGCGCCGGCCTCCTCCGCCCGCCTCAGCACGGACGGATGCGGATGGCGATAACGGTTCAGATAGCCGGCGCTGATCAACATCACCTCCGGCCGCGCCGCCGCCAGCCAGGCCGCCCCGGTGGCGGTGCGGCTGCCATGATGGCCGGCGGCCAGCACCGTGCTGCGCAAGCGCAGGTCCGACCGGCCCGCCAGCGCCCGCTCCGCCGCCTCAGGCGCATCGCCGCTCAAGAGCAGCGCATGGCTCGCGCCCGCCACCCGCAAGATGCAGCTGCGCGCATTGGCGTCCTTGGCCGGAACGCTTTCCGACGGCCCCAGCACGTCAAAACGCACCCCGTCCCACGCCCAGCTCTGTCCCGGACGGCAGCCTTCGCCGCTCAAGCCCAACTCGGACAAGGATTCCGGCTGCCCCGCCCATACCCGGCCCGGCGGCATGGCGGCGGCCAGTTCCGCCGCCGCGCCGTCGTGATCGCTGTGGCGATGCGACAGCATCAGGCCGTCCAGCCTCCTCACCCCCAGGCCGCGCAGCTGCGGCAACACCACTCTCTCGGCCCCGCCTGGGCCGGTGTCGAACAACAGGGCGCGACTCCGGGTCTGCACCAGCACCGACAGGCCCTGGCCCACGTCCAGCATGGTGGCGCGGAACGCGCCCTCAGCCGGCGGCGGGGGCCGGTAGAGCAACATCGGCAGCAGCATCAAGGCCGCCAGTCCCCGGCCGGGCACGCCGCGCGGCGCGATCAGCCACGCCGAGCCCAGCAAGGCCAGCAAGAACAACGGCAAGGGCGTTCCGGCCAAGGGCAGGACCGGCGCTTGTGCCAGCCTCTCCACGCCCCAGTAAAAGCCACGCGCCAGCCAGGCCGCCCCATGCAGCGGCCACTCCAGCGGCAGCAAGACGGCGGCCAGGGCCAGCGGCGTCAGCAGCAGCGACACATAGGGAATGCCCAGCGCGTTGGCCAGCGGCGACACCAGCGGAATGCCGCCGAACCACCAGACCAGCGGCGCCAGCGTGCACACGCCCGCCGCCCATTGCCCGGCCAAGGCGGCCCGCCACTTGCCCGGCGCGCGGCGTCTGGCGATGGCGCTGGCCATCAAGGCCGCCACCAGGCCGAAGGACAGCCAGACCCCGGGCGCCAGCACGCAAAAAGGATCGATCAGCAACACCACCGCCAGGGCCAGCCACCAAATGCGGAACGGCGACAGGCCGCGCCGCAGGCACAAGGCGGCCAGCCCCACGCCCAGCATGAACAAGGTGCGTTGGGTCGGCACCGAAAAACCGGCGAGCAAGGCATAGGCCGCCGCCGTCAAAAAAGCCCCGCCGGCGATCAGCAAACGCGGCGGAAGACCGAAGACCGGCAGCCTGCGCGCCAGCCAGGCCAGCGCCGTCGCGGCCAGGCCCGCCAGCATGGTGATGTGCAGGCCGGAGATCGAGATCAGATGCGTCAGGCCGGTGGCGGCGAACAGTCGCCAATCCTCTCGCGCCACGCCTTGCTGCGCGCCCACCGTCAACGCGGCGATCAGCGCCGCTTCACGCGACTCGCCCAGCACCCGCTCGATGCGCGCCACCAGGGCGGCGCGCGCGCGGTCCACCCAAGCCAGCGGCGCGCGGCCGTCCTCCAAGCGACGCTCGCCCGCGCCCAGCGAGCCGCTGGCCAGCACGCCTTCCGACCATTGCCATTGCTCGACGTCGAAACCGAAGGGATTGGCCGGCCCGCGGCTGCGCTTGAAACGGGCCTCAGCCCGCCAGCGGCTGCCCGTCGGCCACTCCCGCCGGCGAAAATCCGTCAGCCTCACCGTTGGCGGCAAGTCCACGCCCGGCGTCAGCGTGCGCTCCACCTCCATGGTCAGGCGCGTCCCGTACTCGCCGGGCTGCGGCAGGCCCCGCACCTCGCCGACGAAGACGATGGGCCGTTGCTGCCAATCGGCCGGCAATTGCTGCGCCATTCGGCTGTCGGCGCGCCAGGCGGCGTAGCCCAGCCCCAGCAGAAAAGCCGGCGCCAGAGCCGCCCAAGGCCGAGCGCGCGACGGCAGACAGGCGGCCAGCGCCGCCGCGCCCGCCGCCAGGCCCAGGCAAGCCGTCGCGGCGGGCAAGGCCGGCAAGACGGCGCACGCGGCGATGCCGCACAACACAGCGATCAAGACAGGCATGCCGGCATCTTAGGCGGCGATGCCGCGCCACCGCAATCTATTAAATACATTCACTAAAGCGCAGCGAATAGACCATGCCGATCGTATTTTTTATGATCTCGGAACGCACCCATAGCAGATGAAACGGGAAAAAATAACAAGTACAAATGCGTATTGCATTAACGAAGCGCTGGACTACACCTAGGACAAGCGCTTTCGAAACCCCCGGCCGCCGCGACGCCTCGCCAGGTCCAGGCGGCGCCCAAGCGCGGCAGCCTGCCTCTCTTTCACATGACTTTCCATCTGGCAGCCGCCAGACGGTTCACTCGCAGGAGGAATACATGGACGCATACATGGGCACCATCACGGTCTACGGCTTCAATTACGCGCCGCAAGACTGGGCGCTGTGCCAGGGCCAGACCTATCAGGTATCGCAGTACGAAGCCTTGTACTCGCTGCTGGGCACGCTCTACGGCGGCACCGCGTCTCAAAACTTCAAGCTGCCCAACCTGACCGGCCGCATGGCCATCGGCACCGGCCCCGCGCAGCCCGCCTATAATCTGCCGGCCTACAATCCCGGTCAGTTCGGCGGCACCCAGAACGTGGCGCTCAGCGTGGCCAACCTGCCGGCGCACTCCCATACCGCCACTTCCATGGCGGTGACCTTCCACGCCGCCGGCACGCCGACGCCGGCCACCCCGGCCAGCGCGCCCAGCTCCAGCAACCCCTATCTGGGCGCTTCCGGCGCCGGCACCGGCCTCGCCACCATCTGGTCCACCGCGCTGAACAACCCCGTGTCGGTGCAAGGCCTGTCCGCCACCGGCAATACCGATCTGACCGGCGGCAACGCTCCGGTCAGCGTGCTCAACCCCTTCCTGGCGCTGAATTTCTGTATCGCTATCAACGGTCTGTATCCGGTTCGTCCATAATCACAATATGCGGCCTACCGCCGCTTCCGGCCGCCTCTCCGCCGCAGGGGCGGCGGCCGTTGCCTTCAGGGGACATCGCCATGCTCGCCACCGTTCAAGCCGAAGACTTCATGCATCTGCTCGGCAAGCACTGCATCTTCCGCAACCCGCAACATCCCGATATCGCGCTGCAAGTGCAGGCCGTCAAGCTGCGGCCGCAGGCGCAATCGCCGCATCAGACCGCGCGGCGCACCCCCTTCGTGGTGGAATTGGCCGCCGAGGGCGCCACCGAGCTGGCGGACGCGGTGGGCCAGCTGGAGCTGCCCGCCACCGAGCACAGCGACGCCATCCGGCTGGATCTGGTGTGGATAGGGCGGGTGATTCCCGCCGGACGCGATCCGGCGCTGGCCTACTTCCAGCTGCCGTTCAATTGAGCCGGCCCGCCGACAGCCCGTGGGCGGCCGGCGGACGGATAAAAAGGACGAAGACTCCGGCCGGGCGGCCCGCCCGGCGAAATATTACAAACCCGCCCGCGCCTCGCCCTGCGGCGAATGGCGCTCGGGCCGCCACACCAGCTTGTCCGCCATGTCGCCGGCCTCTTCCAGCACGAATCCCAATTGGTGATAAAGCCGGCGCGCCTGCACATTGCTGTGCCACACCACCACCGCCAGCGGCGCGCGCACTTGCCAGGCCGCCTGCTGCAAGCCCATCAGCACCTCCTTGCCGTAACCCAGGCCGCGCGCTTCCGGCACCATGGCCAGAAAGATGATGCGCACCTCGTTATGGCCGAAGTCCACCATCACCACGCCGACGTTGGCCCCGGTTTTCTCGATGACGAAGTGCATCGCGTCCGGGTAGTTGTCGCCTGCGCCGCGTTGCAGCACCTGGTATTGCTGCTCCTGCACGGTGCGGATCAGCTCCTCCTCGCCGTCTATCAATTGCAGGTCCGGGCGGGCACTGCGGTAGAGGCCGGCGATGAAGGCCTCGTCGTGATGTCGCGCCGGGCGCAGATGCAGGCCTTCGGCCAGCGAGGACGTGTTCAAGAATGAGGACATGGCGAACGGCTCCTTTCCAAAACCTGTTATGGGGCGCGCCGGCGGCGCGCCCGTTTCGTTCTACGCGCATGCGCGCGCAAGGTCTTGCGAATCAGGCGAAACCCGGTCTTAAGGCCTGTTCAGTCTACGCCGAAGGCATGAGCTTTCCAGGCGTCTCAAAACCGCTTGCTATCCGCCCCCAGCGGATCGCGAACAGCGTCTACAGTCCGGCCTCTCGACGGAACACCGCCAACAACTGACGCCACCCTCGTTCCAGCAAGCTGTAGCGCTCCCCCCGCAAGCGCGCCACGCCGGCCAGCTCCCGCAGCGGCGCCGCGCCTCGCTCGCAACGCTCCAGCCGCACGCGGAAAGTGGCGGCCAAGGGCACTAGGCCGCGGTCGCGCTGTTCGGTGGGAATGGGGCCGCCGTAGGTGGAGGCCAACAAGGCCTGATCCAGCAGCGGCAGATTAAGCCGGTCGATCTGGCCCAGCCGGCATTCCACGCTCCAGAACTCCCCGCCGTCGGCGACGAAGCGGGCGACATGGCCGGGCTTGAGCCCGCTCAGCGCGGCCTCGTCGACAAAGGCTTCGCCCTTGACCCCGTCCGGCCCCACCACGTCCAGCAGATGCTCGCCCTCGGCCAGCGCAGTGCCGGCGCGCAGCGCGTCGCTGAGGTCCACCACGCGGCCGGCGAACGGCGCGGCGAGCGTGAGCCTGGCCATCTGCTGACGCAAGGCGGCCACCTGTTCCTGCGCCACCTGCCATTGCTTGCGCAAGGCCGGTCCGCGCTGTTGCAGCTCCAGATCGAACGGTTGCTGCGCGGTCTGCCAGGCCAGGTCGCGCTCGCGGGCGTCCGCCAGCGCCAGCTGCGCCTCCAACATCGGCGAGCTGAGCCTGGCCATGATCTGCCCCGCCTTGACCAGCTGGCCGTCGCGCACCAGAACTTCCGCCACCTCGCCCGTCGCCGGCGCGTACAAGCCCTGCGACTGTAAAGCGCCCAACACCGCCGGGCTGGCCACTTCGCGCTGCCACGGCAGAATCAGCGCCAAGCTCAGGATCAGCAGCGCCGCGGCGCTGCGGCGGGTTTCGCGGCCCCAGCGCAGATCCGCGCGGCGCTGCCACCACACCATCAGTTCGCCAACCACGGGGCGGGCGATGAACCAGCCCAGCTCCACCGCCAGCAACAGAATGCCCAGGGCCTTGAAGAACAGGTGGTAGACCAGGAAGGCGATGGAGAGAAACAGCACCAGCCGATACAGCCAGGTGGCCCAGGCGAACAGGATCAGCCCGCGCCGCCGCGCGTCCGGGAAATGTTCCGGCACCGGATCGTCCAGGCCCAGCAGCGTTTTGCGCAGCCGCCAGCGCGCCAGCGCGAAGGCGCGATTGTGCAGATTGGGCAGGCCCAGGTAGTCCGCCAGCAGGAAATAGCCGTCAAAGCGCATGAAGGGGCTAGCGTTGATCGCCAGCGTCGCCAGCCAGGTGGTGGTGGCCAGCAGAAAGACCCCGGCGCGCAGCGGCCCGTCCGGCAAAAAACTCCACAACAAGGTGGCCCAGGCGGCCAGCACCAGTTCCGCCAGCATGCCGGCGCCGCCGATCAGCAGCCGCTGGCGGCGCGAATCCAGCTTCCAGGCGTCGTTGGTGTCGGTGTAGAGCACCGGCATCATCACCAGAAAGGCCACCCCCATCGCCGGCACCCGGCAACCGAAATGGCGCGCGGTCAGTGCATGGCCCATCTCGTGCAGGATTTTGGCCAGACTCAGCGACAGGCCGATGCCGATGGCGGCGCTGACGCCGCCGTAAGCGGAGAAGGTGTGGGTGAACTCGTCCCAGCGCCGCGACACCAGCGCCAGCGCCAGCAGCAGCACCGCGCCCATCGCCAGCCAGAAGCGCGGATGGAACAGCCAGCCGGTCCACGGCAGCAGGCGATTAAGCAGGGCTTCCGGCCGCAGCAGCGGCACCCGGAAAAACAGATAGTTTTTCAACAGCCACATCGCGCGGCTGGGCCGGTTGGCCTCGCGCAGCTGCCACAGCCAGCCGTTCTGCTCGGCGCTGGCGGCCTGCAGCAGTTGATGGCGGGACAGGAAGAGCAGCACGGCCTCGATATCCTCGGCGCCCAACTGCAGCGTGGTTTCGGCGTTGACGGCTTGCAGCACCGCTTCGGCGGTGCCCAGCGACCAGCGCGACAGGATTTCGAAACTGGCCCAGCCCAGTTGATAGAAGCGGTGGGCGCAGGGGTCGTGCAGGGTCCAGCTGGGCGCGCCGTCGGCCAGCGCCGGGCCGGGATGCAGCGTCAGTTCCTGACGCAGCGCGGGCAAGGCGGGGGATCTCATGCTCACCACCCCAGCCATTGCCGCGCGGCGGTCAGCGGCCGGCGCAACGCGTAGTAGATCAGCGGCACCCAATCGCCGTAGACGCGGGCGGTGCCCATCTGCCCCAGCCGCGGCTTGTCGCCGCCGACGAAGCGGGCTTGCAGCCGATAGGCGAGCAGGCCGCCCTCCACCGCTTCCGCCTTGTAGGCGACGCGGAGGATTTCCGCGTCGTAGGACTCGGTGGGCGAAGCGTTGGGATAAAGGGTGATCTTGCCGCCGGGCGCCACGTCTATGGCTTCCGCCGCCGGCAGCCAGGCGGCCAGTTCCACATGGGCGGGGTCGGCCAGCGTCATCACTTTCTCACCCACCGTCACCGCCTTCCCCTGCCAGTCGTTGCGGTCGGAAAACACCACCACGCCGGCGCTGGGCGCGGTGACGTGCAGCCTTTGCAGCTCCAATCCGGTGTACTCGGCCGCGATGCTTTTCTCTTCCAGCTTGGCGCGGTCCTGCGCCATGGCCAGCTTGCCCTTGTCGTCGGTGACCGCCAGCTGGGCGCTGGCGCGGAAGCTTTCCTGCGCGGCGTCGCGCTCGCGCGCGGCCATGGCGAACTGGCCGGCCAGCGAGGTGGCGTCCAGATCGAACAAGGGATCGCCGGCCTTGACGCGCTGATTGGGCTGCACCTGGATGCGGTCTATCACCCCGCTGAGCGGCGCGCGCAGCAACACCGGATTTTGCGGCGCCACTTCGCCGCGCGCCAGCACGCTGAGGCGTATCGGCATGCAGGCCAGCAACAGCGCGGCGATGAGCAGCCGCCGCTGCTTGCGACCGGGCCGCAGCCATTGCCCCGCCAGTTCCCGCCAGTTGCGCCGGGGCGCGAAGCGCAGCAGCGCGTGGCCGTAACCGTGGGCCAGCTCTTCCGCCAGCTTGCGCTCGTAATCGCTCCACGGCAGTTCCCGCGCCAGCAGCCAGGCGCCCTGCTCGCCCAGGCGCAGCCACAGCGCGTGGGCCGGCAGCCAGGACGACCAGTCCTCGGCCAGCGCCGCGGGCAGATCGCCGGCCTCGAGCAAGCGGCTGTCCTGCCCGACTTCCGGCCCGCCGGATTCCGCCAGATGGCGGAACAGGCGGGACAGCCACTGCATATAGGGCGCGGTGGGGTCCAGCTCGGCCAGGCCGGACAGCGCCGTCACATGGCGATGCAGGCCCTCGCGCCAGACCGCCGACTGGCGGTAGGGCAGCAGTTGCTGGCTTTCGTTGACGATGATGAAACCCAGCTGCTCGGCGCTGACCGCGTCGCGTCCGCGATGCAGCAGCTGCAGCAGGCCGGCCAGTTCCCGGCTTCTATCGGCGTGCCCCATGCACGGCCTACTTGAAGCTGGCCCAGCCGCTCATCCCCGGCAGCAGGCTGGCGCCGTTGCCCTCGATGACGCCCACCGCGAGGATAGACTGGCTGACCGGATCGATCTGCGCGCCCAGGCGTTCTATCCTGGCCGGGAAACTGGCGCCCAGTTCGTCCACCGCCACGGTGAACTTGCTGCCGGGCTTGAGTTTGGCCAGCCATTTGGACGGCACCAGCATGCGCAGTTCCAGCGAGCCGGAATCGACGATGTCCAGCACCGGATTGCCAGGGCTGACGTATTGATGCACGGCGGCGATGCGGCGCGCCACGCGGCCGTTGAACGGCGCGCTGATCACGCATTTGCCGACTATGGTCTGCATATAGCTGGCGTCGGCGGCCGCTTCCTTGGCCTTGCCCTGGGCCTGGGCCACGTCCAGCGCGCCGGCGGAATTGAGCTTGGCCAGCTGGTTGTTGACCTTGAGCAGCTGGCTGGCGGCCTCCAGCGAAGCCTGGGATTTGCGCAGCTGGGCGCGATAGCTGCCGCAGTCGAACTGCACCAGCGCCTGACCCTTGCTGAAGCTGGCGCCCTCAGGCACCGGCAAGGCCGCGATCTTGGCCGCCACTTCGCCTGACAGGGTGACGGCGTTGCGCGCCATCAGCTGCACGCGGATGCGGCCGTCGCTGGCGTTGGTCACCGGCGCCGCCGGCGGCTTGGGCTTGGCCGGCGGCGTGGCCGCCTGGGCGCAGGCGGCCGCCAGCAGGCAGGCCGCGGCCCTCAGAACCGTCAACTTCATGGCTTGCTCCCCGCCACCTGCCCCTGCCAACGCGTTTCCGCGCCCTTGAAGGCGGCGGCCAAAGCCGGCAGATCATAGCTGGCGGTGCTTTCCGGCAACGGGTCCATCCCCAGGCTGGAACCCATCTGGCCGTAGGCGTTTTGCAGATCGCCGTAGCTCTGGTACAGCCGCAGCGTGGAGAACACCGCGTTGGCGTCGGCCAGAATCGCCGGCAGGCGGCCTTGCACGCCGCTGTCGGTGGCGTTGCGGTTCTGCACGTAGATGCGCTGTTCCACGTCGTTGAGTTCTTGTTCCAGCCCGAACTGGCGCGAGCGGCCTTTGAGATCGAGGTAGGCCACGTGCACCTGGGTCAGCACCGCCATGTTCAGCGCCATGCGCTGGGTCTTGGCCACTTGCAGCTGGGCGTCGGCGGCCTTGGTGATCGGCCCGGCGCTGAACAGATTGAGCAGGTTCCAGCTGATGCGCAGGCCGGCGTCGCTCCAGGAGTTGTTGACCAGGAATTTATTGCTGTCGTAGTTCTGTCCGATGCTGAATTCCAGGCCCGGCAGCAGCTTGGCGATGGCCTTGCGGGTTTCGATGACGCCGATGCGTTCGTTGTAGCGCGCCTCGTTCAGCTCCGGCCGGTTCAGCAAGGCCATTTCTTCCATCTGCTCCAGCTTCAGGCCCAGCGTCGGGGTGGGCAGCCCTGCGGGCACCGCCACCTTGAAATCGGTGCCGGGCGGCACGTTCATGATGGCGGCCAGCTTGGGCTTGGCCTGGGCCAGCGCGTTGCGGATCATGCCCATCTGGCGGATCACGTCCAGCAGTTGGCGACGGTAGTTCAGCGCCTCCAGCGGCGCGCGCAGTTTCTGCTTCTCCACCTGCCGCGCGTCTTCCAGCGCACGGTTGGTTTCCGCCAGCAGCGCGTCGATGCGGCCTTCCAGCTGCTGCGCGCCCACCGCCTGCCACCAGGCTTCGCGCACTTGCTGCATCAGCTGCTGCGCCACTTTACGCTTGCGCTGTTGCAGGATCAGCATGCGGTCGGACTGCTGTTGGGCGGTGTAATAGCTGACGCCGAAGTCCAGCACGTTCCAGCTCAGATTAAGGTCGGCGGTATGGCTGCGCTTCTCCGAGGAGATAGACGGCACCAGCGATTGTTCGCCGGTGGCCACGTTCTGGGACGAGGACGCGTTGTCCTTGTTGCGGGCGGTGTAGCCGGCCGCCAGCGCCAGCTTGGGCAGCATGTCCAGGCTGGACAAGTCCAGTTGGCGCTGCGCCATCGCCTCTTCCATCAGCTTGACCCGGTAATCCAGGTTGTACTTCAGCGCGCGCGCCATCGCCTCTTGCAAGGTCACCGGCCCGGCCAAGGGCTCCTGGCTGCCGAACATGGCCTGGCGGTCCGCCGCCAGCGTGGCCTGGCGGTCGCTCAAGCTCATCGGCGCTGGCGTGACCGCGCAGCCGGTCAAGGCCAGCGCCGTCAGCGCGGCCAGCGTTGAATAAACGCCGCGGCCGGCCCCTCCCCCCTGTGTTGCTTTCTTCATATCGTCCCCTGTGCGGTTTGTTGGTTTAGTGGCTCGCCGGCTAGGACCTTGCGGTCAAACCGCGTCCTCCGCCTGCAGCCATCCGGCGATCTGCTGATCGAAGGCGGGCTTGCCGTGCTGGCGGAACTGCTCGTGCAGGGCCGGCTTGCCGGCCGCCGCTGCTTTTTCCGTCGCCGCGGCCGCCTGCTCGCCCGCGCCGGTTTTCAACTGCATATGGGTGACGCCGCGGTGGCCGTTCTGGTCGCTGACCGTCACTTCCAGAGACAAGGAACGGTTCCAGCCCGCCGGCGGCGTGCCGCTGAAACGACCGGTCTGGGGATCGAACTTCAGCCAGGCCGGCAGCGGCTGGCCATTGCTCTGCCGCACCTGGATGTTCAGCACCGCGTCCGGATTGCGGGTGATCACGGTGCCGGGCGGCAGGCTGAAGTTGAAACCCTGTCCGGCCACCAGCGGCCGCACGCCCAGATCCGGCATCACTTGCAACGGGGCGCCGGAGGTACCGCCCAGATTGGAAACAAAGGGCAGGCCGGCGTTGCCGCGGCCAAACGGCTCGCTGGGCGTCGGCGCGAAGCGGTCCTGGCCGAAGGCAAGCTGGATGGGGTTGCTCGTCTGCGGCCCCGCCGGGCCCTGCGGCGTCGGCGCGGCGCCCGGCCCGTTGCCGTTGCCCGCGCCGCTCACCGCGGCCAGCACGATATTGGGCGTGATGGGCGCGATATTGATGACCGGCGCCGCATTGGGCGGCAGCGGCGCGTCCGCCGGCGGCACAGGCTGGATCGGCGGGGGCGTCTCTGTCCTTGCGCTGCGCAACTGGTAAGCCGGCGCCACCGTTTGCTGCTGGGTCACATTGCCGGCCAGGTCCGCCGCCGCGCCGGATTTGAGCGCCAGCGCCACCGAGCCCACGCCGCTGACCCCGGTCAATTGCACCACGTAGTGGCTGTCACTGATGCGGACGATATTGCCGATGCCGGCGCTGGCGCTGCCGCTGGTGATCACGCTCAGATCGCCGGCGCTCAGGCCGACGATGGGTTTGTTCAACACCAGGTCGTAACGCAGGCTGCCGGCGACGCCGGAGGCCGGGTCCAAGCGGGTGAAGGACTGCGGCGCCGGCGCGGTGGTGTCCACGACAACGGTGAACGAGGCCGACTGCGCGCTGATGTTGCCGGCCGCGTCGGTGGCCGTGGCGCGCACGCTGTGGCTGCCGTCCGCCAGCGCCTGGCTCAGATTGAACAGCCAGACGCCGCCGCCGTCGGCGGTGGCGGTGCCCACCTGCACGCCGTCGATGAACACGGCCACCTTGCTGCCCGCCTCGGCCAGACCGGTGACGCTGGGGCGGTTGACGTTGGTGATGCCGTCGCGGTTGCTGGAGCCGCTGTCGGTGGCCAGGCTCAGACCGGTATTGGCCGGGCTGTCCGGCGCCACGGTGTCCACCGTGATGATGTAGGCCGTCGATTGGCCGCTGGCGTTGCCGGCCAGGTCGGTCGATGTGGTGCGGATGCTGTGATTGCCGTCCGCCAAGGCGCTGCCAAGGCTGTAGCTCCACGCGCCGCTGCCGTCCGCCGTCGCCGTGCCCACCGCCGTGCCGTCCACGTACACCGTCACCGTGCTATTGGCTTCCGCCGTGCCGGTGACCGTGGGCCGGTTGTTGCCGGTGATGCCGTCGCCGTGATTGCTGCCGGTGTCCGTCCCCGTGCTCAAAGCCACGCCGGACGGCGCCGCGGGCGCGCTATTGTCTATCACCACGTTGAAGGCGCTGGATTGGCCGCTGCTGACGCCGCCGCTGCTGACCACGGCGGTGATGGCGTGCGCGCCGGAACTCAGGCTGGAGACAAAGCTGTAACTCCAGGCCCCGCTGCCGTCCGCGACCGTGCTGTCGATGGGCACCCCGTCCACATAGATGATGACAAGACTGTTGGCGATCCCGGTGCCGGTCACCGTGGGCGTGGCGTTGCTGGTGACGCCGTCGCTATGGCTGCTGCCGGTGTCGGTGCCGCTGGTCAGGCCGGAGACGCTGGGCGGCATCAGCTGCAAAGCTATGTTGCGGGTGACCGCCGCGCTGTTCTTGGTCCCGTCGTTGACGGTGAAGCTGACGGTGCGGGTGGCGGTGTTGGGCGAGCCGGCGGTGTCGATGTAAGTGACCGCGCGCAAGGCCGCCTGCCATTGCGCCAAGGTGGCCGTGGCGCCGCTGGACGTCAGCGTCAGCACCCCGGTGCCGGCGTTGTAACTGGCCGTGATATTGCCCATGGAGCTGCCGTTGTTGGTGAAGGCCAGCACGTCCTCGCCGCTTTGGAAGTTGCCGCTAATCGCCACCGTGGCGCTGGCCAGGGTGGTGTTGTCCAGATCCGACACGGTCAGGCCGCCGTCCACCGGCGTGGCGGCGCCGCCCACCACATAGGCCCCGGCGCTGCCGGTGGTGGTGGCGACAGGCGTTTGATCCGTGGCCGCCACGGTGACGGAACGCGTCGTCGCCGCGCTGTCCTTGCTGCCGTCGTTGACGCTGAAACTGATGGTGCGGGTGGCGGTATTGGGCGTCACCGCGGTGTCGGTGTAGGTGACCGCGCGCAAGGCCGCCTGCCATTGCGCCAGCGTGGCCGTGGCGCCGCTGGACGTCAGCGTCAGCACCCCGGTGCCGGCGTTGTAGCTGGCGCTGATGTTGCCGAAGGTGACGCTATTGGTGTTGCTGAAGGCCAGCACGTCCTGGCCGCTCTGGAAGTTGCCGCTAATCGCCACCGTGGCGCTGGCCAGCGTGGTGTTGTCCAGATCGCTGACCGTGATGCCGGAGTCCACCGCCACCGGCGTGGACGTGGTGTTGTCCCCCGCGGTGAAGGCCGCGCTGCCGCCGCTGGCGGTGGCGATAGGGGTTTGGTCCGTCGCCGCCACAGTCACGCCGCGGGTCACCGCGCCGCTGTTCTTGCTGCCGTCGTTGATCTGGAAGCTGACGGTGCGGGTGGCGGTATTGGGCGTCACCGCGGTGTCGGTGTAGGTGACCGCGCGC
>NZ_JBMDIQ010000041.1:0-19350 GCF_057808735.1 Chromobacterium sp. FG89
AAAGCGTGTTTAGGGTAATACCCTAACGGGGGTTCGAATCCCCCCCTCTCCGCCAGAATCGACAAAAACTGCCCTGGCGGTTTTTTTATTGCTCCGGCCTGACCGGCGCAAACAAGCAGGACACCTCCGGAGAGGTGGATGAGTGGTTTAAGTCGCACGCCTGGAAAGCGTGTTTAGGGTAATACCCTAACGGGGGTTCGAATCCCCCCCTCTCCGCCAAAGCAAGCAAAAAAGCCCTGACTGCATAGTCAGGGCTTTTTCGCGTCCGGCATGCCTCAATCCAGCGCCTGGAAATCCTCGGTTCGCTCCGCCCAGGCGAAAATGGCGCTCAATTCCGGCGGCGGCGCGGTCAGCTTGCGCAGCGTCAGGTCTATCCAGGAGCCGCTGACTTCGTGACGCGCGGCCAGGCGGCCGTCCTCCTTGTAAATCTCGTGGCGGATGCAAAAGCGCTTGCCGTCCTGGCTCAGGCCGGCGATGGCCAGGCGCACGTGAATGCGCTCGCTCAGCCGCAGTTCCTTGAAATACTCGGTCCACTCCTTGAAAATGACCGGGCCGAACCCCAGCGCCTGAAATTGTTCAAAGCCAAAGCCTTGGCCGCGCAGCCATTCTATGCGGGCATGGGTACAGAAATCGGCGTAGGCGGTATGGCGGACGTGCTGGTTAGCGTCGCAGTCGGACCAGCGCACTTCCAGCGGATGGCAAAACGGTTCCAAACCAATCTCCTCGGGCGGCAGCGGTTAGCGTGAAGGCGGGGCGGTTCATGATCTTGGCATTGCCCGCGCGCGGGGGTCAAGCGCTTTGCCGCAAGCCCGCTTGGGCTCAAGCGGCGATGCGGAAAGCCGGCCGCTTGTTCTATGCGGCCCCGCGCATCGAGAAACCGCGCGATCCGCTTGGATGGCGCGCCCACGCCGCGTCGCCGTCCCGCGGCGTCGCATGGTTCCGAGGCCGGTTCCCGCCGCAGGCGAGGCGCCTTCATGCGCGGTTTGTAGTGTAAAGTTGTCGATATTAAGCATTGGCGCGCGCGGCGTTTGTCCATCTCCGGCTCGCGGCTTCTCGGCGGGAGGGTTCAGATGCAAGCGTGGTTTCGACGAGCCCTGTGCGCGGGCCTGCTGGCCGTTGCGGCGCAGGCGGCCGATGCGGCTCCGGCCCTGCTCATCGCAGTGGAGGACGATTGGCCGCCGTATTCGGCGCGCGGCGCCGACGGCGCCGCGCAGGGGCTGGCGCCGCAACTGGCGCGCGAGGCGTTCCGCCGCCGGGGCGTCGAGGTCCGCTTTGTGCTGGTGCCGTTTGCGCGCTGCCTGATGCTGGCGCGCGTCGGCCGCGCCGACGGCTGCCTCAGCGCCACCATTACCGACGATAATCGCGAGCAATTCTGGTGGCATCAAACGCCGATGTTCACCGAAGAACTGGCCATCTTCGCGCTCGCCGCCGGCGGAGCCGGGCTGGGCCTGCGCGATTTGGCCGGCCGCAGGGTGGGTATCACCCAGGATTACACCTATCCCAGCGTTTTCATGCGCGATCCCAAGATCGTCAAATCGGTGGCTCATTCCGATGAGGACCTGATTCGCATGCTGTTGGCCCGGCGCGTGGACTATGTGTTGATGAACGCGCGCCCCGGACAACTGCGCATCCGCGGCAACCCGTTCGCGGCCGGGCGGGTCCGGCAGGCGGGGCGGATCAGCCAGGATGGTTTCTGGCTGGCCTTCTCCAAGGCGCGGCCCAAGGGCAGGGCGTACGCGGACCAGTTCGAGGCCGGCCTGCGCGCCATGCGCGGCGACGGCAGTTACGAGCGCATGCTTCGCCGCTTTCAGCCTGCGCCGCCGGCGAAATGAGGGCGGCGCGGCGGGCAGGCCGGAGGCCGGCCGCGGCGGCGTCCACGCCGCGCATTTGATTCGCATTCACAACTCTTCACATCGTTTTCCCGCGAATTTACCCGCAATTTACAAAAACGCCGATTTTTAAAAAACACCCTTCACAAGCGGCTGTTTTAATAAGGCACTGCTAAGCCATCCCTAATAAGGCACGGCCCGCGCCTCGCGGGACCGTCCGCGTCTTTGTCGACAAGGCTGCTTGCTTGCGCCCTGGGTTTGCCCGCCATTCCCGAATACCCGCTCATATGGAGAAATAATAATGCGCTATCCGTCGCGGCAGCTATTGTCGCTTGCCCTGCTATTGTCTGCGCCGGTCTGGCTGGCCGCTTGCGGCTCGCCGCAGCAAAAGGCCGCCGCCGTCCCGCAAGTCACGGTGGAAACCGCCGCGCCCGGCGATGTGCCGATGACCATGGAACTGGTGGGCGAAACCGCCGGTTACCGCGATATCGAGGTGCGCGCCCGCGTGGGGGGCATTCTGCTCAAGCGCACTTATGTGGAAGGCCAGCCGGTGAAGCAGGGACAGACGCTGTTCCAGATCGACCCCGCGCCGTATCAGGCGCAGCTGGAACAGGCCAAGGGCGCGCAGGCGGTGCAGCTGGCCGCGCTGCAAAAAGCCGACGCCGATCTGACGCGCATCCGCCCGCTGTACCAGGAGCAGGCGGTGTCCAAAATGGATTACGACAACGCGGTGGCGGCGCTGAACTCCGTCAAGGCGGCCAAGCAGTCCGCCGACGCCAAGGTCAAGGAAGCCCAGCTCAATCTGGACTACACCCGCGTCACCGCGCCGATTCCGGGTCTGACCAGCAAGCAGGTGCAATCCGAAGGCAGCCTGATCCGCGTGGACGCCGCCGAGCCGCTGACCACCATTTCCCAGCTCAATCCCATCTACGTCAATTTCTCCATTTCCGAGCAGGACAGTCTCAATTACGAACACAGCCTGTCCACCGGCAAAGTGAGCGCGGAAGACGGCAGCCACCATCCGGTGCGGATCCGTCTGGCGGACGGCCGCGTCTTTCCGCAAAGCGGCAAGCTGGATTTCCGCGACAACCGCGTGGATCCCAAGACCGGCACCATCAGCGCGCGCGCGCAATTTCCCAATGAAGACGAGCGTCTGCTGCCCGGGCAATTCGTGCGCGTGATGCTGGACCTGGGCGTGCGCAAGAACGTGCTGACCGTGCCGGAACAGGCCGTTGTCCAGGCCCAGGCGGACAATCAGCTGATGGTGGTGGGCGCGGACAACAAGGTGCAGGCCAGAATGGTCAAGCTGGGCGCTCAGGTGGGCGGCCGGGTGGTGATCGAATCCGGCCTCAAGGCTGGAGAGAAGGTGATTGTGGACGGCCTGATGCAGGCCCGCCCCGGCGCCGTGGTCAAGCCGGTGGCCGCCGCGCCGGCCAAGGCGTGAGGAGCTAGCCATGTTCTCGCGTTTCTTCATCAACCGCCCCATTTTCGCCAGCGTGCTGTCCATCGTCATCGTGCTGGCCGGCCTGGCGGCGATGCGCGCGCTGCCGGTGGAGCAGTACCCGCAGATCGTTCCGGCCGTGGTGTCGGTGTCGGCCAACTATCCGGGCGCCACGCCGGAAACCATCGCCCAGACTGTGGCCGCGCCCTTGGAGCAGCAGCTCAACGGCGTGGAAAACATGCTTTACATGCAATCCAGCGCCGCCTCCAACGGCCAGCTCAGCCTCAATGTCTATTTCGCCGTGGGCACGGATCCGGACCAGGCCACCATCGACGTCAACAACCGGGTGCAGGCGGCGATGAAACAGCTGCCGGACGAAGTGCAGCGCCAGGGCGTCACCGTGCGCAAGAAATCCACCTCGGTGCTCAGCGTGATCTCCATCGGCTCGCCCACCGGCCAGTACGACCGCAACTATCTGTCCAATTTCGCCCTGCTCAATGTGATGGACGAGCTCAAGCGCATTCCCGGCGTGGGCGATGTGGCGATGATGGGCGGCACCGACTACGCGATGCGGCTGTGGCTGCGGCCGGACCGCATGGCCCAGCTGGGCCTGACCCCGTCCGACGTGGCCAAGGCGGTGCGTGAGCAGAACGCCCAGTTCGCCGCTGGCAAGATCGGCGCCCAGCCCACCAGCGCGCCCATCAGCTTCACCTACACCGTCAACGCCAAGGGCCGGCTCAGCGAACCCAAGGAGTTTGAGAACATCATCGTGCGCTCGATGCCGGACGGCTCCAAGATCCGCGTCAAGGACGTGGCGCGGGTGGAGATGGGCGGCAACGACTACGATGTGATCGGCACCCGCAACGGCAAGCCCAGCGTGGGCATCACCACCTATCTGCAACCCAGCGCCAACGCGCTCAAGGTGTCCGCCGCCATTGCCGCCAAGATGGAGGAGCTCAAGGTCCGCTTCCCGGCCGGCGTGGACTACACCATTCCCTTCGACACCACCAAATTCGTCAAAGTCTCCATCGACGGCGTGGTGAAAACCCTGCTGGAAGCCACTGTGCTGGTGTTCCTGGTGGTGTATTTGTTCCTGCAGAATTTCCGCGCCACGCTGATTCCCTGCATCGCGGTGCCGGTGTCGCTGGTCGGCACCTTCGCCGGCATGCTGCTCTTGGGCTTCTCCATCAATCTGCTGACCCTGTTCGGCATGGTGCTGGCCATCGGCATCGTGGTGGACGACGCCATCGTGGTGCTGGAAAACGTCGAACGCATCATGAGCGAGCGCCGCTGCGGCGCCAAGGAAGCCGCGGTGCTGGCGATGGGCGAGGTGTCCGGCGCGCTGGTGGCCATCGTGCTGGTCTTGTGCGCGGTCTTCCTGCCGGTGGCCTTCATGGGCGGCATGACCGGGGTGATGTACAAGCAGTTCGCCGTCACCATCGCCATGTCGGTGATCATTTCCGGCATTGTCGCGCTAACGCTGACCCCGGCCTTGTGCGCCTTGCTGCTCAAGCCCGGCCATCACCAGCCGCCGCGCTTTTTCCAGTGGTTCAACCGCGCTTTCGAACGCCTGACCGGCCGCTACGTGCTGGGCGTGTTGTTTCTCAACCGCCGTGTCGGCGTCGCCTTCGGCCTGATCGCCGTCGTTCTGGCCGCCACCGTCGGCCTGTATCAGAAAGTGCCGGGCTCGCTGGTGCCCAATGAGGACATGGGCACGCTGTTCGCCAACACCGCCTTGCCGGACGCGGCCGCGCTGACCCGCACCGCCAAGGCCACGGCGGAATTCGACCGGCTGATGATGGCCAATCCCAATGTGGAAAGCGTCACCACCTTCACCGGTTTCGACATCTTGTCCGGCTCCAAGCAGACCAACCGCGGCACCAGCTTCGTCACCCTCAAGGACTGGGACCAGCGCAAGGCCAAGGGCGAGGATTCCTTCTCCGTGGCCGCCGAGTTCAATCGCCTGGGCCGCACCGTGCAGGCCGGTGTGATGAGCGCCTTCAACCCGGCGCCCATCATCGGCATGTCCACCACCGGCGGCCTGGAAGCCTATTTGCAGGACCGCGGCGACCAGGGCGCGCAAAAGCTCAGCCAGGCGGCGGAAAAACTGCTGGCCGCGGCGCGGCAGCGGCCGGAGTTCGCCAGCGTGGCCACCACCTTCCGCGCCAATGTGCCGCAGAAGTATCTGGACCTGGACCGCGAAAAGACCAAGGCGCTGGGCGTGGACATCAACCAGGTGTTCGACACCCTGCAAGCCACTTTCGGCCAGCTCTACGTCAACGACTTCAACAAGTTCGGCCGCACTTACAAGGTGCAGCTGCAGTCCGAGGCGGACTTCCGCGCGCGGCCGGAAGACATCGCCAATATCTATGTGCGCTCCGCCGAGGGCGTGATGGTGCCGTTGTCCAGCCTGGTGGAGGTCAAATCCAGTTACGGGCCGGAACTGGTGGACCGCTTCAACATCTTCAACGCCGCCAAAATCCTGGCCCAGCCCGCGCCCGGCGTCAGCTCCGGCCAGGCCATCCAGGCGCTGGAAGAGGTGACCCGGCAAGTGTTGGGCAACGATTACGCGCTGGCTTGGAGCGGCAGCGCCTATCAGGAAAAACTGGCCGGCGGCACCGCCACCATGGCCTTTCTGTTCGGCATCCTGATGGTCTTCCTGATCCTGGCGGCGCAGTACGAACGCTGGAGCCTGCCGCTGGCGGTGGTGACCTCGGTGCCTTTCGCGCTGTTCGGCGCCTTGCTCGCCGCCGTCATCGGCCATCAGGACAACAACGTCTATTTCCAGATCGGCGTCGTCACCCTGGTGGGCCTGGCCGCCAAGAACGCCATCCTGATCGTGGAGTTCGCGGTGCAGCAGCGCCAGCAGGGCCTGCCGCTGATGGACGCCGCGCTGGAAGCGGCGCGGCTGCGCTTCCGTCCCATCGTGATGACCTCACTGGCCTTCATCCTGGGCTGCGTGCCCTTGGTGATTTCCAGCGGCGCGGGCTCCGCCAGCCGCCGCGCGCTGGGCACGCCGGTGGTGGGCGGCATGCTGGCCGCCACCTTTATCGCCACTTTCTTCGTGCCGCTGTTTTTCCGCTTGATCATGCAGGCGTCGGAGCGGCGCAAAGCGCCGGCTGCGGCGGAGGAGGCCGACAATGTTTAAACGCGCGCTGATGCCCTCATTGGCGGCGCTGGCGCTGAGCGCTTGCGCGGTCGGCCCCGACTACAGCCGCCCCAAACTGGAGCTGCCGGACAGCGGCCAGGTCCACATTGCGGCCCAGAACCCGGCCATCGCCCTGGACTGGTGGAAGCAGTTCAACGATCCGGTGCTGGATCAGTTGATCGCCCAAGCCCTGGAACACAACCAGGACCTGGCCGCCGCCTCCGCCCGCGTCGACGAAGCCGCCGCCCAGGCCGGCATCGCCCGCGCCCAGCTGCTGCCGACGCTGAACGCCAACGCCGGCTATCAGCGTGGCCGCGCTTCCAGCGCGACAAGCACGCCGGGCGCGCCGCTGGTCAGCGACGTGCGCAACGCCAACCTCACCGCGTCTTGGGAACTGGACCTGTGGGGCAAGCTGCGCCGCGGCAATGAAGCGGCCCGCGCCGACTTCGCCGCCAGCCGTTTCGCCCGCGACAGCTCGAAGCTGGCGATCGCCGCGCAAACCGCGCAGACCTATTTCCAGCTGCGCGCCTACGACGCCCAGTTGGACATCGCCAAGCGCACGCTGCAAAGCCGCGAGGAGTCGCTGAAGCTGCAGACCAAGCGCTTCAAGGGCGGCTTGATCTCGGAGCTGGACCAGCAGCAGGCCGAGGCCGAAGCGGCCTCCGCCCGCGCCAAGGTGCCGCAGATCGCCAGCGCGCTGGAGCAGACCGAAAGCGCGCTGGGCGTGCTGCTCGGCCACTCACCCAAGCAGCTGGTGGCCGGCGGCATCCAGCGCGGCCAAAGCCTGGACGCGCTGTCCACCCCGCCGGAAGTGCCGGCCGGCCTGTCCTCCAGCCTGCTGGAGCGGCGGCCGGACATCGCCGCCAGCGAGCAGCAGCTGGTCGCCGCCAACGCCCGCATCGGCGTGGCGCGCGCGGCCTACTTCCCCAGCATCAGCCTGAGCGGGGCGCTGGGTTCGCAAAGCCTGTCGCTGGACACCCTGTTCACCGGCCCGACGCGGACCTGGAGCTTTGTCGGCAATCTGGCTGCTCCGGTGTTCAACTTCGGCCAGACCGGCTACGCGGTGGACGCGGCCAGCGCGCGGCAGAAGCAGGCGCTGGCGCAGTATCAGAAGACGGTGCAAAGCGCGTTCAAGGACGCGCTGGACGCGCTGTCCGGCTACGGCGCGGCGCGGGAGATCCAGGCGGCGCAAACCACGCAGTTCCAGGCCTTGAACAAATCGCTGCGCCTGGCCAATCTGCGTTACGACAACGGCTACGCCAGCTATCTGGACGTGCTGGACGCGCAACGCAACAGCTTCCAGGCGGAGCTGGGCCTGGTGAGCGCCAAGCTGGACCAACTGAATGCCGTGGTGGGCCTGTACAAGGCGCTGGGCGGCGGCTGGGAAGCCCCGGCCAAGTCCTGATCCGCTACGTGCAAAGACAAACCCCGCCTTGGCGGGGTTTTTTCATGCTTGGCCTGGGCGCGGGCCGGCGGTCTTGAGTGAATTAAAAACAACATTGGCATATCTGTCAGTGGTGATGTCCGGACCCGCTGCTTACCATGCGCTGCGTTTCGACGTCCCACCCCGCGCGAGGAGCCATGGGCACCATCACTCACTCAGACACCCTATATCCGCACTTGTTGACCATGGCCGGGCGCGAGCGCCTGGTGGATGAAGCCTATCAAGTGCACGACGCCGTTTTCAGCGGCATGGACCGGGCGGCCTTCCGCAAGATGGTGTTGCCGGAGTCCGAGCACAGCAGCATCCTGCTGCATCGCGGCGAACACGGTCAGGCGGTGGGCTATTGCGCCGTCCACCTGTTCCAGCGCCGCGCGGCGGGGCGCGAAGTCAAGGTTTTGCGCGGGCAGGCCGGGCTGCTCAAAGACTACCGCGGCCGCAACAGCAATATGCCTTTCCTGGCCGGCTGCATGTTGCGCTACTGGCTGCGCAGCCCGTGGCGGCCCATGTATTTCCTGGGCGCGATGATCCATCCGTCCAGCTTCATCCAGATGCACAAGTACGCCGCCGGCATGTGGCCCAGCCCGGAGCGGGGCATGGAGCAGCCGCTGGCGCGGCTGGCGGCGGAGTTGTGCGGCAGTTTCGGCATGGCGGCGCCCGCGGCGGAGCGCCCCTTTGTGGTGAAGCTGGGCATTTTGACCCGGGACAGCCAGACCGACCGGCAATTCTGGCTGCAGCACCCGCGCCCGGCGGCGCGCTATTTTGTCGAGCACAACCCGGACTACCATGAGGGCCACGGCTTGCTGGCCATGGCCGAGCTGTCGCCGACAGCCATTCTGAACGGCGTGTGGCGTTATCTGCGAGACAGGCGGCGCGCGGCCGCGGAGCGGTCTAGGCTCTAGGTCGGCTTGCTTTTGCCGCCGCCGGCATTGAGCGCGACGGCGGCCAGAATCAGCGCCTTGAACGCCTCCGCGTCCACTTCCTCGCCCTCGCGGATATCGATCGCCCGCCTGGCCTTGCCGTCCAGGCTGGCGTTGAACAATTGGGCCGGGTCCGGCAGCGCCGCGCCTTTGATGAAGGTCAGTTTAACGACGGAAGTGTAAGACTCGCCGGTGCAGAGGATGCCCCGCAAGGACCAGACCGGGGTGCCCATCCATTTCCATTCTTCGATCACGTCCGGGGCGGCTTCCCGGATCAGCCGCCGCATCCGCGCCAAGGCCGCGCCGCGCCAGTCGCCGAGTTCGGCGATTCTGCGGTCTATCAGGACGGAGGCCGGCGCGCGCTCGGCCGTGGAGGAGGGCTTCATGCCGGGCTCAGATCCGGACGCCGACAATCACGTGGGAGGCCTTGAAGAAGGCGACGATGGCTTTGCCGACGGCCAGGCCAAGGTCGTCCGCGCTCTCCTGGGTGACGATGGCCACCAGGGCGTCGCCGCCGTTGAGACGGATTTCGACCTCGGCGTTGACCGCGCCCGGACGCAGCGCGGACACCCGGCCTTCCAGGCGGTTGCGGGTGGAGAGCTTGATGCCGGCTTCGGGATTGGCCAGGATCACCCAGGGGGCCTTGATGATGGCCAGTGCGTCGCAGCCCACGGTCAGGCCCAGGTTGGCGGTGCTGCGCTGGGTGATGACGGCGGTGATCACCTCGCCGCCCGGCAGGGTGAGGTCGATCTCGTCGTTGACCGCTCCGGGATGGATGGCGGTGACTTTGCCGGCGAACTGATTACGGGCGCTGGTGAGCATCGGAGGTCCTTGATGTCGGATGGGTGGGGGTGTCATTGGCGATGTGCGGACAGTATATGCGGAAGCGGGCGGCGCGTTGGCAGCTATTTCGGCCTAAGGTTCGTCCAAGGTCTCGCCTGGGCGCGAGACCGAGAACGGTCGCGGCTCGGCGTCTATTGCCGGCCAGCGGCGTCCGTGAGCGCGAACTCAAGCGCGGCTTCGACATGAATCCGGGTGGTGTCGAACACGGGCACCGGCACGTCGGCCTGGCTCAACAGCAGCGGAAGCTCGGTGCAGCCGAAGACGATGCCCTCGGCGCCGCGCGCTATCAACTGTTGGATTGCCTCCAGATAAGCGGCCTTGGTGGCCGGCGACGCCACGCCGCGGCCCAGCTCGTCGCGCAGGGTGCGCTGAATGAAATCGCGGGTGTGCTGAGCCTCCGGGATCAAGGTCTCAATGCCGTTTTGCCGCATCTTGTCCCGGAAAAACGGCAGCTCCATGGTGAATTGAGTGCCGAGCAGTCCCACGGTCCGCAGCCGCTGCTTGGCGACTTCCCGCGCCGTGGCGGCGGCGATATGGATGATGGGGAGGCCCGCGGCCGTTTCCAGGCGCTCGGCCACGACGTGCGCGGTATTGGCGCACAGCACGATGGCCTCGGCCCCGGCGGCTTTTAAATGCAGGCAGCCTTTGAGCAGCAGCGCATAGGTGTGCTCCCAGTCGTCCCAGCCGCGCTGCTGGATATCGTTGAAATTCAGCGAGTAGACGACGCACTCGGCAAAATTGAGGCCGCCCAGGGCCGTGTTGATGCCTTCGTTCAGATAGCGATAGTAATCCAGCGTCGATACCCAACTGATGCCGCCCAGCAGGCCGAGGGTTCTCATGGCGTTCCTTAAGCTGTTTATAAAAGATACGGAGCGAGGGAGGGATCAAGTTACTGCGGCGAGCGCGCGGGCCTCGGGTTTTTCCAGCCAGTCCAGCAGCAAGGGCCACACCTCTTTGCTGGCGGAGGAGGAGTGCATCACCCTGGCATGGTTGTAGCCCGCGCTGAACCCGGCCGCGACCGAACAGAATAGCGCCTGGTTCTCTTGCCCTTTAAAGGCCGCCAGAAACTGCCGGCAGGCGGAGGGCGGGGCAATGAGAGAGTCGTTTTCGGCAAAGACCGCGAGGATGGGTGCTGAGATTTGCGGTAAACGCCGCAGATAATCAAAGCCGTCTGCGCCATTGAAGCGTCTGTGGATGTTCCAGTCAAACCATTGACGCATCATGTGCCAGGACTCGTCCTGAACGCCGATTCCCAGCCTTTTCCCGGGCAGCCTGCCCGCCAGGCGGCAGGCTTCCCTCATGCCGATAAGGCGCAGCCGTCGCCAGGGAGTCTGGGCGGCATAGCCCGCTTGGCAGGCGAAGAGCGCTATTTTCCCGATGGCTTGGTTGAAATGAGGATGGCGCAACAAGCACATCGCCAGCGCCAGTCCCCCTCCGCTGTGGGTCACGCAGTGGAGGCGGACGATCCCTTCCTCTTCCAGCAGGTAGCGCAGCGCCGCGGCCACGTCAAACAGCGCGACGGTCTCAAAATTGAAAGGAGGCGGGTCCCGCTGGCTGTCTCCGTGGCCGCGCCATTCAAGAATCCAGCAAGTGAATCCCCGCTCCGCCAGATGTCTCGCCAGGCCCAGGCAGATGCGCCTATCCGAAAAAGTGCCGTGCGTCATGAACAGATGACGCGGCTGGGAGGCGGGGCTGGAGATCTTCCACAGCGCCAGGGAGACCTGATCTTGGCTGAGCAGCCGGATGAGCACCTCGTTTGTCATCGCTGGATGTCCCGGTTCCGACGAGCCGCCGCGGCAGGCGCTCGCGGCGTGATCTTTTCAAAGGAAATGGCGCTCGGCGCTTCCTCCCCTTGCCGCAAGCCCGTTCCGAGGGTGCGGCAAAAGGGCGGGAGCCGGCGCGCCCGGCCTTAATCGACGATGAACAGCTTGGCGCCGGTTTCGGTATGGGACAGATGCGGTTCCGCGTCGTCGGCCACCTGGTAGCTGAGGCCGGGCGTCAAGGTGAAGCTGCGGCCGTCCGCCAGCGTGGTGTGCAGCACCCCTTCCAGACACAGCAGAATGTGGCCTTTGACGCACCAGTGATCCGCGCGGTAGCCCGGCGTGTATTCCACCATGCGGACGCGGATGTCCCCGAAGCGCTGGGTGCGCCAATAGGCGCAGCCGGTTTCGCCGGCATGCTGGGTGGGCTCCAGCGCGGACCAATCGCTGATGCCGAATGGAAGATCGGATATTTTCATGGCGGCTCCTCTTGGGTAGGGGGTCTAAGCGCCTGGCCATTGTCGCCGATGTCCCCGGGCCGCGATAGCGGTCTTAGAGCCTGTTCAAAGTCTCGCGTGCGCCAGCGCCTCCAGCCGATCCAGCAGCGCGCCGGTTTCTTCGCGCAGGCCGGCCGCCACCGCTTGCTCGATTTCCGTACACAGCTCCGCCACCGGCGCCAAGCCGGCCATGGCGAAAGCCCCCTTGGTGGCGTGCAACTGCTGCGTCAGCGGGGCGGTGTCCATCTGTTCCAAAGCTTGCCTCATCAGCCGCAGGGAATGATCCAGCGCGTCCAGCAGTTCGGCGCGCCGGGCGGCGGACAAGGGCGCGGGCGGTCTGGCGGCCGGGCGGTCTTCGGTGGGGCGCAAGGCCAGGCGTTTGCGGATCACGCGGTCCAGTTCCTCCAGGGTAAAGGGTTTGAGCATGAGCTCGTCGATGCCGGCCTGAGCGCAGAGCGGCTGTTCCGCGCTGCCGGCCTGCGCGGTGATGGCGACGATGGGGGCGGCGAAGCCGCTGTCGCGTAGCGCCCGGGCCAGGCTGTAACCGCTGATGTCCGGCATGCTCAGATCGGTCAGCACCAGGGCGTAGGCCTGACGGGCGGCCAGCGCCAGCGCGGCGGCGCCGTTGGCGGCGGTGTCCGCCTGATGGCCCAGCTCGCGGAGCTGGTCCTGGATGAGCGCCCGGATTGCCGGGTGGTCGTCCACCACCAGGATGCGGGCCGCCGGCGCGGCCGGGCCGGCCGCGACGGCGGGCGGCTCGGCAGCCGGCGCGGCGGCGCAGGGCGGCAAGGGCAGGGTCACGACGAAGGTGCTGCCCACCCCGGGAGTGGAGGTGAATTCAATCGTGCCCGCCAGCAATTCCGCCAGTTTCTTGCAGAGCGACAGGCCCAGGCCGGTGCCGCCGAAGCGGCGGGTGATGGAGGCGTCCGCCTGGGAAAACTCGGTGAACACCTGGTCGTGGTACTCGGCGGGGATGCCCACGCCGCTGTCCGTCACGCCGATGCGCACCGGCGAATCCGCGCGGTCGTCATCCTGCGGATAGACCTCCAGCAACACCTCGCCGCTGAGCGTGAACTTGATCGCGTTGCCCAGCAGATTCAGCATGATCTGCCGGACGCGGCCGGGATCGCCCAGATAAGCCGGCGCCAATTGCGCGTCTATCATGCAGGAGAATTCCAGGCCCTTGGCGCGGGCCAGCGGCTCCATGCTGGCCGCCGCTTCGCGGCCGAGCGCGGCCAGATCGAAGGGAATCCGCTCCACGCTCATCAGCCCGGACTCCACCTTGGACAAGTCCAGAATGTCGTTGATGATGGCCAGCAAGGCCTGGGACGAATGATTGGCTACCGCCAGGCGCTGTTGTTGCGGCGCGGCCAGTTGGGCGCGGCCGAGCAAATCCAGGCTGCTGACGATGGCGTGCAGCGGGGTGCGGATTTCATGGCTGACCATGGCCACAAAGGAAGATTTCGCCTGGCTGGCCGCCTCCGCCGTTTGGCGCGCGCTTTCCAGCTGGCGCTCCAGCGCCTTGCGCGGGGTAATGTCCACCACATTGCACAGTAGAACCCGGATGCCCTGGTAATGCGTGGCCATGGTGGTGCTGTGCAGCTCCATGGCGCTGCCGTCCGCCAGCTCAAACTGGATGTCCCGGTGGCAAGGCGTGGTGCCGAGCGGGGACGCGGTCTGGTGGGTGTCCAGCAACTGCAGGTGCAGGGACGAGCGGGCAATTGAACCCATCCGCGTCCATTGCCGCATCACCTCGTTTTCCAGCAGCACCGTGCCGTCCGCGATGGACAGCAGCGTCAGGCCCGAGGGCGCGGTGTCCACCATGATGCGGTTCAGGTTCTCGCTTTCAAAAATGCGCTGGGCGTTGGAAAAAGCCGGTTTGAAGATCTTGCGATCCAGCAACAGAATGAAGGTCCATAAGCAAGTCAAGGCAACCAGCAGCGTGCTGAGATCAATGATCAGCGGCAGCCTCAAATCATTCAGCAGGCTATACCATGGGAAGACTTGAATATGAACCCAGCCCGGGGTGGGCAGACGGGCGCGCAGGATGAACAGGCCGTCGCGGTACTGGATATCGGATACCGCTTCGTTGATTACGGGCAGGTCCATGGCGCGGAGCCTTGCGATCAGCTTCACGCCTTGCTGCGCTTGCCAGCCAAAGCTGATGTGAAGCGGCCCCATAGGACTGGCGAGCAAAGTGGTTTCATCGCTGATGTCCGGCCGCCAGGTATTCAGCAAGTTATCGATGCGGATATCCCTGACGAACACGGCGACAGGCGCGCCGTCCACCACGGCGGCCTGCGCCAGACGGATGGCGGGCCGGCGGGTCAGCGGCGCGGCGACGGCGGCCAGCCAAGCCGGCTGACGGCCGGCTTGGCCGTTGGCGGCCGTTGGATTGGGCATATTGGTGAAAGTCCTTTGCCAGAGCGTTTCTTTGCTGCCTAGCTGGGCGGGCGCCGCAGAGGAGAAGCTGGGGGAGATAATCGCCAGAAACCGCTGGTCCGGGCTATACAAAGAAACGGTTACCGATTTTCTCAACTCGCAATCGCCGCCGCACATCGCGCTGGCGGCATGTTCCGCCAGCGCCAGATAAGGCTCGAAACGGGGGGCCGGGTAGGGGGCGGAGAGCTTGCCCAAGGCCAGCATCGGAGGGTGAGCCTGGGAGGCTTGCAGCCAGGCTTCCCCATTCTGCGCGGTGAATTGGCGCTGCAGCGCCGGGCTGGCTTTGGGCAGCGCCTTCCATGCCGTCTCGGCCTGGCTGACCTGGTGGTGGAGATCGATCGCATGCCCTCTGAGCAGTACCTTCAGCGTCGTATTTTCCGCATCGAACATCCGGTGCCGGTCCGCCAGCATTTCCTTGCCGGCCAGCCAGAGCGTCAGCAAGGTCAAAGCCAGCAGCGCCAGAGAAATGGCGACGCCCCCGCCAAACAAAGTAATGCGCTGGATGCGCCGCAGGCGGCTGAGCGGCTGGCTTTGAGGGGAGGGCTGGCTTGAGTTGCGCATACGGTTTTCGGCGTGGGGCTTGGCTGGGCGGTTGACCATTTTCAGGATATTTGCTTAGCTATAAAAATAGAATGTCTTGAAAACAATTGTTTAAATTTCATGTGAACGACATGGCGACAGCGGAAATAAAAGTCTTCTTAGTGGATGATCATCCCTCGGTGCTCAGCGGCTTGGAGCACGCCTTGCAAGGGCAGCGCTCCATCCGCGTGGCGGGCAAGGCCAATAGCGCCACCGCTCTGTGGGACATGCTGGCCAGCCAGCCTTGCGACGTGCTGGTGTCCGATTACTCCATGCCCGGCTGTGAATCCGGCGACGGCGCGGCCATGTTCGAGCGCTTGCGCCGGCTGTACCCGGAGCTGGGCATCGTGGTGCTCACCATGATGGACAACGCCCTGGTGGTGCGCTCGCTGCGCGGCCTGGGCATTCACTGCATCCTGAGCAAATCCGACGCCATCGAGCGCCTATTGCCGGCGGTGTACGGCGCCATGGCCAAAACGGCCTACTTCTCCCCGGCGGTGGAGCGTTTGCTGGAGGCCGACCACCTGGCCCAGCCCGCCGACAAGCGCGCCTTGACCGCACGCGAAGCCGAAGTGGTGCGGCTTTTCGTCGCCGGCCTGACGGTGAACGACATCGCGGCCAAACTCAAGCGCAGCAAGCAAACCATCAGTACCCAGAAAGCCAGCGCCATGCGCAAACTGGGCGCGGAGCGCGACGCGGACCTGCTGCTGCTGTTCAAGCCCTGATACCTTTCTTTTCTCCCGGCGGCCCTTTCTTGGTGCCGCTTCCCCGCCGCGGGTTCCCGCGCATCCTGCGTGTCTGCTAAGGCATAGGCCGGCCAGTATAGTCGTTTTAAGGTGTGATCCCCGCCGCGCGGCGCGCATTTCGTACTGGTCAAATATCCCCCCGCACCGAGCATGGCTAAGCTGCCGGATTGGATTTCGCCTGGGCCTGAAAGACGGCAGACAGGCGAGCATGGCGTTTATATTGAACTGGGTGCTCTGTTGATGGCGGGTGGCGTTTCAAAGTCTGGTGTGCGCATGGGCGCGTTTAAAAGAATCCTGGCCTTGTTGGCCGCCGTTTTGCTGGCGCTGAGCTTATGGGAGCTGGCGCAACGATACTTCATCCTCAGCCCCTCGTATCAAACCGGCAAAACCCCGCAAGATTACGGGGTGACTTACCAGGAAACCTGGTTGCCGGTTGCCAAGACGGAAGGCGGCGGCCTGGTGCATGCATGGTGGTTGCCGGCCGAATCGCCCGCCGCGCCGGCGGTGCTGTTCTTGCACGGCAACGACAGCACGCTGCACACCGATGTCGATTTAATCCTCAGCCTGCGTCGGCTGGGCCTGGCGGTGATGGCGATCGACTACCGCGGCTACGGCGACGGCGCCTGGTATCTGCCCTCGCAGCGTTCGGTCTACACCGATGCCAGGGTGGCCTGGCAGACCTTCAAGAAGCTGGCGCCGGAGGCGTCCAAGCACCTGGTGTACGGCCACTCGCTGGGCGGGGCCATCGCCATGGATATGGCGGCGGTGTCGCTGGGTGTGGACGGGGTGATTATCGACGGCGGCTTCTTGTCCGTCGCGGACATCGCCAAATCCTATACCGCCTCATGGCTGCCGTTTGACGCGCTGATCCGCCATAACTTCTCCTCCTATTCCAAACTGCCGGCCATTGCCGCGCCGAAACTATTCATCCATTGCTCCGGCGACGAGGTGGTGCCGATGGAGTTGGGCGAACGCCTATATCAACTCAGTCCTCAGCCTAAAACCAAGTTGTTTATGCAAGGGGGTGATCATGATGCTTGTTATCGGCGTGATGGTGAGAGGTGGGCTGCGGCGATTGGGGGTTTGCTTTGAGAGGGTTTAACTATTGGGTGTGTCATAGGGCTTCTTTCTATAAAGTTGTGATTGCGTAATTCTGTTATTTGTTTTTGTTAGTTAATTTTAATTTATTTTTAATGTATTCATGTTTTTGATTGTGGTTAAAAATAGGCTTTAGTTTGCCAAGCGTATAGAAATTTTTGTGTGTGAAGAATGGGGGTGATTTTGCATGCTACTTAATGAGGTTTCATGCAAAAGATAAGTAATGTGGTGAGTTTTCAATGAGTTCATGGTGTTGTGAAAAAACCAAGGCATGATAGAGGGTTTCGTACTGGTCAAATGTTTTTTTTAAAATCATTTCAACATAATGCCCGGCTTTAGAACTGCTTACGGGGTTGGGAACTATGTTGCGACGAACGTTGCAAGTAGCGGTGGCATCGAGTGTGTTATGCGCGGGAGGGGTTCAGGCCAACGATAATTGGAAGCCTGATGCTGGGGAGCGAGAAACAGAGTTCATTCCAGTCAAAGCCAGTGATAAAGCCTTGATGGAATCCGCAGCTAAGAAGGGCGGGCAAATGGGCCAGGCTTTGGCAGGCTCGGCCAAGTCGCTGGGCGAGGGCCGCCCCGGTTTGTCGCTTGCCACCGATCACGGCAGTCTTAATCTCAGCCAAAGCGCATTCGATCTGAAGCGGGAATCGGATGATTCGGCGCTTTCGCTAGGATTTGGCTTTGGCACAAATCCCAGCGCCACGGCAACGGGCAGCGTGTTACTGCTGCCGAGTTTGGCTGTGGGCGGGCGCTTGCATGTGGAGTCCAAACTGGCCGACGCCGTCCTCAATGCAGTGGGCGACTTGGGGGACACGGGCTTGAGGCTGCACGGGGCTGTCAATTATATGGCCGGCAAGCAAGACTTTGACTTCTTCCGTTCCCGAGAAACCGCTCGTCTCTCCCAACTGGGCTACTACGGCAGCCTTAGCTGGTTGAACCCCGCGGAGTCCGATCTGGGGCTGCATTCGATGGGACTGGCGTTGTGGGGTGCTAAAGCCAGAAACCATAGCCAGTTCGATACCCGAAACTATGTCGATGAAACCAGCAATGCCTGGGTGGTAACGCGAGACCGGCGTTTGATCTCGGCGGGTTCCTTGCTGGGCAGTGCGCTGGAACTGCAATACGCGCCGACGGAGAACCTCGTTTTCAAAAGCGCAGTGGGTATGGAGCGGATCCGCTTCCCATTTAGCGATGGCAGCCAGGAAACCACTACCAAGCCTTATGTGGACGTCAAAGTGTCTTTTGCCGTTGACGAGCGTAACCAATTCAGCGTGGGGGCGAAGACGGGGGCGGCGGAGAAACGGGCGGATATCGAGTGGAAGCGTCCCACCTTTGCCTTCACGGCCTTCAAGGCGGATGGCGTCGAAAAAAACTCCGGCCGTTGGGGTGTGGGTGTCAACGTCGACATTTTGGCCCTGTTGCAGAACAAATCCAGTGAGCACGGCGTTTCTTTGGCCTCCAGCCTGCGGCCGCGATCAAAGCAGAACAGTAGCGAGTTGTTGAGAACCGCTATGGAGCGCCCGGCGCAACTGCCCGCCACCTTCCTGGCCAAAGTGGACCCAACTGGGGTCAAGCAGACTGTGGTTGAGAAAGACGGTTTGCCTGAAGGCAGTGAAGTGGACGCGCAAGGCAATTTGCGCATCCCTGTTGGCGAGGGCCAGGGCCTCATTTTTGATAGCACCCGCAACGGCGTTTTGTTCACCGGCAATGTTTTCCGGATGGAAGGCAACATCCTGGTGGTGAATGTGGCCAGTTTGCCGCGTCCACAAGGCGAGGATCAGTACACCGTTCGGGTCAGAGATGGAAATCAGGTCATCTGGCGCGTGGGCTTTGATGCCACCGCAAAATAAAGAGATAGCAGAGCGCAGACAATGAATAAGATTTTTCAGTTGAAGTGGTCGGATGTGGTATCCGGCTGGGTGGTGACGTCGGAATTGAGCTCCAGTGTTCCTGCTCGTCGCCGGGCTTCCCGTCGCGGCCTGCTGGCACGGCGAGTGTCCACCCGGCTGGCGGTATTGAGCGTGCTGGTGCTGCAAGCCTTGACGCCAATGCAAGCTCAGGCGGCGTATAAAGTGCAGAATTTTACCGTGCAGAAGGAAGAAGTGGGCATTAGTCAGCTGGCATGGGTCAATGTGCCTCTGGAAGTGGGGCAGATTTTGAGTGCGACGTATCAGTTCGCCGACTCGCATGGCGACGCTATCGATCAATCCGTCTACCTTTACGGCTACTCGGATACCGCAGGGCGAGTCGCCGCCGAAGGTCAAAGGGTAGAGAAAAGCGGCGCTGTGCCGGACAGGCCTTTGACGGCGGAGGACGTGGGCAAGCTGCTGGAGCTGTCGGTGCAGGCGCGTAGCGATGTGATGGCAGGCAATACCTTGACTATCAATACCCAAGACTTGGGGAATGGCGGCTTGGTAATCGATCCGCAGGCCAAGCCTGTAGTGCAGGATCTGAAGCTGAAGGGCAAGCTGGAAGTGGGCCAAAGCCTGAACGGCAGCTACACCTTTGATGCAAACAAGGGCGAGGCGACCGACAAGTCGAAAGTGCTTTGGGGCAAGAAGGGTAATACGGCGGGCCAGGTGGATGCACAGGGCCAGGTG
>NZ_JBMDIQ010000042.1:0-17573 GCF_057808735.1 Chromobacterium sp. FG89
GGTCTTGTAGGGTGGGTGGAGCCGCAGGCGATACCCACCAAACCCCGCCGCCAAGACCCAGGCATCGGTTCCATCGCGTTTCCGTGTGGGTATCGCTACGCTCCACCCACCCTATGGTGGGCGGTCTTGTAGGGTGGGTGGAGCCGCAGGCGATACCCACCAAACCCCGCCGACGCTGCTACCACGGCGCGGCGCGCACGCAAAAAAACGGGGCGGCCATGGGCCGCCCCGCTTAACTCAAGCGGCTACGCTTATTCCTGCAACAACGCCGCTCTGCGTTCAATCCCCTTCACCTCCACCTTCAAGGCCTTGGCCAGACGCTCGCCGTACTGGCGGTCCGCCTTGTAGAAGTGCGACAGCATGATGTCGCGGGTCTCGACATTGCGCACCTTGGCCAGATCCCCGGACAGATTGCGGATCAGGTCCGCCTGGTCCTGGGCGCTCAGCGAGCGATAGAACTCGCCGGCCTGCTGGAAATTCAGCGTCTTGGCGATGGCCTCCTGCAGGGTGTTGCCCTGCAAGGGCAGGCGGCTGTGCTTGAACTGCGGGTCCTGCGGCTTGGGAGCCAGCCGGCTGGGCTCGTAATTGACGCTGCCCTGGCGGCCGGAGGCGTTTTGCGCGCCGTCCTGATTATTGTTCACCACCTCCACCCGCGGACGGTTCACCGGCAGCGCCTGGAAATTGGTGCCGACGCGGTGCATCTGAGTGTCCAGATAGGAGAACAGCCGGCCTTGCAGCAAACGGTCTTCCGAGGCCTCGATGCCTGGCACCAGATTGGCCGGCGACATCGCCACCTGCTCGGTGGCTTCGAAGAAGTTGGCCGGCACCTGGTTCAGCGTCATGGTGCCCACCTTGCGCTCCGCCACGCCGGTCCACACCTTGGTGGGGTCCAGCGGGTTGAAGGCGAAGCGGTTCATGTCCTCGGGCTGGATTAACTGCACGTACAAGTCCCAGGACGGGTAGCGCTTCTGTTCTATGCTTTGCAGCAGGTCCGCGGTGGCGTGGCTGACCGATTGGCCCTGCACCTTGGGCAGTTCGTCCGGGCGCAGATTGCGTTCGCCCTGATGCGATTTCCAGGTGAACTTGGCGTATTGGTAGCGGCCGTCCGCGGCCACCAGCTTCAGCGCGTGCACGCTGCTGCCGTTCATTTCACGGTAATTGGCCGGGGTGCCGTAGTTGGAGTACACCCGGGTCAGCATATGGGTGGATTCCGGCAAATGGGAGAAGAAGTCGAAGACGCGGTTGGGGTCTTGCTCATTGCTGACCGGGTCCGGCTTCAGCGAGTGCACCATGTCCGGGAACTTGATCGCGTCGCGGATGAAGAACACCGGCAGGTTGTTGCCCACCAGGTCCCAGTTGCCCTGGGCGGTATAGAACTTGGTGGCGAAGCCGCGCGGGTCGCGGTCGGTTTCCGGCGCGCCGCGGCTGCCTATCACGGTGGAGAAGCGCACGAATACCGGCGTTTTTTCGCCCTTGCGGAACACCAGGGCGCGGCTGACGTCCTGCAAGCCTTCGCTGGCGACGAAGACGCCGCCGGCGCCCACGCCGCGCGCGTGCACCACGCGTTCCGGGATACGTTCGCGGTCGAAGCGCTGCAGCTTTTGCAGCAGTTGAATGTCTTGCAGCAGGGTGGGGCCGTTGGGGCCGGCGGTCTGGCTATTTTGGTTGTCGCCCACCGGCGCGCCGTTGTCCTGGGTCAGGTTGGCGGCTTGGCTCAGAGCGGCGCTACAAGCCAGCGCCAGGGTGAAAAGCTTGCGGTTCACGGAAAAGGTCAGAACTGACATTGGCACTCCCATAAATTATTAGAACATTTACTAAGGGAGCGGCCATTATCGGAAGTGACGATAGTTTTGTTAAATCTTAAATTACAATTTGTTTGATAGTGTTTATTAATGGAACGAAGACGGCCTCATTTCTCCGCCAGCAGTCGTTCTATGCGGCGGTCCGGCACCAGCCAGATCAGGGCCATCAGCACATACATCGCCGCGGACAGCCATTCCCAGTAAAAGGCGGCGGCGATGCCGATCAGATAGCACAGCGGGGAGATCTTGCCCTTGATGTCCTTGCCCAAGGCCTCGGACAGCCGGGTGCGGTTGCCGGGCAGGCACAGCAGCGATTGCTGCATCAGCCACCAGGCCAGCGCGCACATCAGCAACACCACGCCGTACAGGGCCAGCGGCAGCGGGGCGAAGTGGTTTTCCCCCATCCAGCCGGTGACGAAGGGAATCAGCGACAGCCAGAACAGCAGGTGCAGATTGGCCCACAGCACGCGGCCGTCCACGCGCTGGATGGCGTGGTAGAAGTGGTGGTGGTTGTTCCAGTACAGGCCCACGTAGAGGAAGCTGAGCACGTAACTGAGAAAGACCGGCCAACGGTCTTGCAGCGCCGTCCAGCTGGTGTCGTGCGGCACTTTCAGTTCCAGCACCATGATGGTGATGATGATGGCGAGCACGCCGTCGCTGAAGGCTTCCAGCCGGTTCTTCCCCATGATGTCCCTATCAGCTGTTTCAAGTGGATGACGGGGTCAGTATAGACGGCTTTCAGAGCGTGTTTACGATCGGGCGAGCAAGGGCGGGACAAGGCGTACTCACCGCGCAACGCTTCGCGACGCGCAGCAGATCGTCAACAGGTTCTTAGCCCGGCCGCTGGGCCGGCGCCGGGCGATAAGGCAGGCGGATGCGGGTGATGAAGCGTTCGCCGTCCAGCCGGGCGCTGAGCGAGGCCTCGGCGTCGAAATACAGCTCCAGCCGCTCGGCCAGATTGTCCAGCGCCATGTGGTGGCCGGGCGCGGCCGCCGCCGGCTCCGGATTGACCGGATTGCTCAGCGTCAGCTCCAGCTGTTGTTCTAGCTGGCGCGCCTGGATGCGGATTTCGCCGCCGTCGGCCAGCCGTTCTATGCCGTGGAACACCGCGTTTTCCGCCAGCGGCTGCAGGATCAGCGGCGGCAGCGCCGCGTCCAGCGGGGCTTGCACGTCCCAGCTCACTTGCAGGCGCGCGCCCAGCCGTTCGGCCTCGATCGCCAGATACATCGCCGCCAGTTCGATTTCGCGGCCCAGCGTGGATTGCCGCGCCGGATCGCCCAGCTGGGCGCGGAACAGATCGGCCAGGTTTTCCAGCACCATTTCCGCCTTGTCCGGCTGCTTGCCGATCAGCGCGATGGCGGCGTTGAGGCTGTTGAACAGGAAATGCGGGCGGATGCGCGCTTGCAGCGCGATCAGCCGCGCCTCCGACAGCGCCGGGGACAAGGCGCGCGCGCGCAGATTGAGGTAATGCTGCATCAGCCCGCCCACCGCGCCGGCCAGCAGCACCTGGCCCCAGGGCATGGGCGCCAGCGGGTTGAGCAGACGGCCGCAGAAGGCGAAGGACAGCAGGCAGATGGCGGCGGCGCTCAGCGTCACGCGCCGGCCGCGGTAGAGGCGGCGGCCCAGCAAGGCCAGCAGGCCCAGGCTCAGCAAGGCGCCGGGCACCAGCAGGCTGGACAGGCGCAGCAGCCGCCAGGGCAGCGGCTCGCCGCCGTCGTCCAGCAACAGGCCGCCCAGCAGGAACAGGCCGAGCAGCAGCAAGGCGCGCAGCAGCACGCCCAGGTTGCGGTAGTCGGGCAGGTCGGACGGGGGCGGTAGCGGCATGAGGGCGCGGCCGGAAATAGGATAGCCGCATCATAGCAAGGAAAACCCGCACTGGCCGAAGGCGCTCGCCGCTGGCATAGTAGGGGATTCCCGGCGGCGCCGCGCGCCCCCGGAGTTTCGCCAAGTTTTTCGTCCGCAGCCATCGTAGAAAGCATCGCCATGCAAGATCAACACGCCTGGTCCGGCCGTTTCTCGGAGCCGGTATCCGAACTCGTCAAGAAATACACCGCTTCGGTGGATTTCGACCGACGACTGGCCGAATTCGACATCGAGGGCTCGCTGGCCCACGCCGCCATGTTGCAGCGCGCCGGCGTTCTGTCCGCCGAAGACCTGGCAGCGATCCGACGAGGCATGGGCGAAGTGCTGGACGATATCCGCGCCGGCCGCTTCGAGTGGAGCGTGGATCTGGAAGACGTGCACATGAACGTGGAGCGCCGGCTGACCGACAAGATCGGCGATGCCGGCAAGCGCCTGCACACCGGCCGCAGCCGCAACGACCAGGTGGCCACCGACATCCGCCTGTGGCTGCGCGCGCAGATCGACGCCATCGTCGGCCTGATCGGCGAGTTGCAGCACAGCCTGCTGGACCTGGCGGAACAGCACGCCGAAACCGTGCTGCCCGGCTTCACCCATTTGCAGGTGGCGCAGCCGGTGACCTTCGGCCACCACATGCTGGCCTATGTGGAAATGCTGGCGCGCGACGCCGAACGCATGAGCGACTGTCGCAAGCGCGTCAACCGCCTGCCCTTGGGCGCGGCGGCGCTGGCCGGCACCACCTTCCCGATAGACCGCCATTACACCGCCCAGCTGCTGGGTTCCGACGATGTTTGCCACAACTCGCTGGACGCGGTGTCCGACCGCGACTTCGCGATTGAATTCACCGCCGCCGCCAGCCTGGTGATGGTGCATCTGTCGCGGCTGTCCGAGGAGCTGATCCTGTGGATGAGCCCGCGCGTCGGCTTCATCGACATCGCCGACCGCTTCTGCACCGGCAGTTCCATCATGCCGCAGAAGAAGAACCCGGACGTGCCGGAGCTGGTGCGCGGCAAGTCCGGCCGCGTGGTGGGCCATCTGATCGCGCTGGTGACGCTGATGAAGGCGCAGCCGCTGGCTTACAACAAGGACAACCAGGAGGACAAGGAGCCGCTGTTCGACACCGCGGACACCTTGATCGACACCCTGCGCATCTACGCCGACATGATGCGCGGCGTCACCGTCAAGCCGGAGGCGATGCGCGCGGCGGTGCTGCAAGGCTTCGCCACCGCCACCGATCTGGCCGACTACCTGGTGAAGAAGGGCGTGCCCTTCCGCGACAGCCACGAGGTGGTGGCGCTGACGGTGCGCCACGCGGAGCAGCAGGGCGTGGACATCGCCGACCTGTCGCTGGCCAAGCTGCGCGAGTTCTCGCCCTTGATCGACGAGGACGTGTTCGCGGTGCTGAGCCCGGAAGGCAGTCTGGCGCAGCGCGACCATGTGGGCGGCACCGCGCCGCGCCAGGTGCGCTTGCAGATCGAGCGCCATCGTCAACGCCTGCAGCCGCGCTGAGCGCCGCTCCGTCTCGCTCTTGCCCGCAAGCCTTTGAATAGGCCTTTGATGGCCGTCAGGCCGTGCCCCGCCATCCCGGCGGCGCGCGGCCTGTTCTTGTTTGGGGGCCTGCCGATTGCGGCAATTTATATCAAACAACAGTCAATCAAAGACATTTTATTAAATAAATCTTTCTAATTAGCTTTTCTGTCTCCGGCTAAACCGTTATCTTTAGCGCCAGACTTGCGGGAGCTTCGAAAAATCGCGACGGCGGCCGACACGCCGCGCGGCTGGTTTTCCAAATTTCTCCAAGAACGTGTTTACGATCCAGCGAGCCAGAGCGAGACCAGGCGTTGCGGCTGAGAAAGCGGAATGCACACGTGGTGCATGAGTGTTTCGAAGCGCTGCTCACCGTGTCGCGTCTCACGGCGCGCGGCAGATCGTAAACAGGTTCCAAGGGACGGCGCGGCAACGCCCGCCTATCCCTCATCCTGGCAGTCCCCGTCTATCCATGCTGTTCTCGCCAGCGCCAGCCGTGCCGCGGATTGGCGCGCGCCGCCATGGCCGGACGCGGGGCCGCTTCTTGTCATTACAGTCACTCAGTCACGCCGGGGAACAATGTGTTTTGTCGCCATCGCTTCCGTCACCTGATCAGCCGAGGCAATCAATTCCGCGGCAGTCTCAACGCCGCGGAATGGGCCTTGGTCTTGCTGGTGGCCGTGTTGCCGGCGGTGATAGGCCTGCCCCTGACCTGGAACCGCTACCAGCTGGACGTGCAGGCGCAGCTGCAAAGCGCGGCGGGGCGCGCGGTCAATTCGGTGGACCGGGTGTTCAGCCAGGTGGACCGCTCATTGCAGGAGGCCGCGCCGTTGGCCGGCCAGCCCTGCCCGCAGGCGCGCGGCAAGCTGGTGTCGCTGGCGGCCTTCGATCCCTATATCCGCTCGCTGGGGCTGATGGACGGCCGCCGCCTGTACTGCACCTCGGTGCTGGGCGCGCAGTACTCGGATCTGCCCTTCACCCCGTCGGCGCCGCAGCAACTGATCTACCGTCTGGACTCCGGCCCCTTGTACCCCAAGCGGCCCTTCCTGATGCGCACCTTGCTGGGGGAGCGGGGGCAGGCCGTCGTCGCCAGCGTGGAACTGGCCTATTTCAGCCCTCTGCTGCCCTGGCAGGCCGACGACGGCCACAGCGGTTCGCTGCTGGTGCTGAATCACAAGGAGGCGGTGCAGTCCACATTGCCGGGCGCCGCCGAGGTGCCGGCCAGCGCGGTGTTGCGGGTGATCGCGGCCTCGGAGCGCTTTCCGCTGGCGGTGCACAGTTGGGTGGACGCCGACTACCTGTGGCGCGGCGCGTCGGCGCGTCTGCTGCGCGCCCTGCTCTTGTTGCTGCCGGTGGGCGTGGTCGGCGCGGTCCTGCTGCTGGGTTATCTGCGCAAGCGCGGCTCGGTCAGCGGGGAAATCCTGCTGGCCTTGCGCAATCAGGAGTTCCTGCCTTACTACCAGCCGGTGTTCGACGCCTGCGGCCGCCGCTGCATGGGGGTGGAGGTGCTGCTGCGCTGGCAGCATCCGCGTCAGGGGCTGACGCCGCCGGATCTGTTCATCCCGGTGGCGGAGGCCTCCGGCATGATCATCCAGATCACCCGCTATCTGATGCGGCGGGTGGCCGCCGACATGGCGTCGCTGCCCTTGCCCGATCGCTTTTTCGTGGCGCTGAATCTGTCGCCCAGCCATCTGCAGCACGCGCAACTGGTGGAGGACTGTCAGGCGTTTTTGCGACACTTCCCGAAGACGCCGCCGCGGCTGGTGCTGGAAGTGACCGAGCGCGAGCCCATCCGGGTGACGCCGCAAAGCCAGCAGGTGATGGCCGCGCTGCGGCGGATGCGGGTGCAGATCGCCATCGACGACTTCGGCACCGGCCACAGCAGCCTGGCCGAGCTCAACCGCATTCACGCCGATCATCTGAAGATAGACCGGGTGTTCGTGGCGGCGATAGGCAGCGACTCCATCGCCAACCGCATCCTGGAGATGATCATCGATCTGGCCAAGCAGCTGCGCATCTCCATGGTGGCCGAGGGTGTGGAAACCGAACAGCAGCGCGCCTATCTGCAGCAAAGCGGCGTGCATTATCTGCAAGGCTATCTGCTGGCGCGGCCGATGCCGCTGGAACAGCTGCGCGATTTTTTGTGGGGGCGTCCGCCGCTGGCGGAGGGCCAGCCGGTCTCCTGAGCAAAAAATACGCAATAAACGAACACTATTGGCCGATATCAAGCCGGAATAGTGGTTCTGTTTGCCGCTGACCCGCAAAATATGTTACTAAAGTGACGTGATTTTCGATTCCGAATAGTTATGAGCCGCTCACCCCGTCACGACAAGATTCTGCAGCTGGTCCGCGAAAACGGCTTCATGCCGATCGAAGAGTTGGCCAGACTGCTCGATGTCACCCCGCAAACCATTCGCCGCGATATCAACCAGCTGTGCGAGGCCAATCTGTTGCGCCGCTACCACGGCGGCGCCGCCCTGGGCAGCAGCGTGGAGAATGAGGACTATTTCGCGCGCAAAGGAAAATTCCAGAGCGAAAAAGCGCATATCGCGGACATGATCGCCAGCAGCATTCCCGATCACGCCTCGCTGTTCATGAGCATAGGCACCACCATAGAGGCGGTGGCCCAGGCGCTGACCAGCACGCACAAGGGTTTGCGGGTGATCACCAACAACATCCATGTGGCCTCCATCATGTCCACCAATCCGGATTTCACGGTGATGATCACCTCCGGCACGGTGCGCGCGTCCGACGGCGGCATCACCGGCGTGGCCACGCTGGACTTCATCAACCAGTTCAAGGTGGATTACGCCATCATCGGCGTGTCCGGCATCGAGCCGGACGGCTCGCTGCTGGACTTCGATTACCGCGAGGTGCGGGTGGCGCAGGCGATGATGTCCAACGCCCGTCACCGTTACCTGGCGGCGGACCACAGCAAGTTCGGCCGCAACGCCCTGGTGCGCATGGGACACATCAGCGAGTTCCACACCGTGTTCACCGACGCGCTGCCGCCGGAGCCGGTGACCAAGCTGCTGGAAGAGCAGGGCGTGCGCCTGGTGCTGACCGAGGCCTGAGACGCTTCCAAAGCCTGCCGCGCTTCGGCGATACGGCGTTAACAGGTTTTGAGCACGCGGATCGTCAACAGGCGTCCTGGATGCGGCGCTGAGCGCCGCGCCCGAAAAAAAGCCCGGAACCTCTCGGCGGTCCGGGCTTTTTCGCGTCCGGGCAGGGGCCCGGCGGCGGGGCTCAGTCCTGCATGATCTCCACCCGGTTGCGACCGTTGGCCTTGGCCCGGTACAGCATTTCGTCGGCCTGGCGCACCAGCTCGGTGCTGCTGGCGGCGGTGTCCAGCGAGCTGATGCCCACGCTGAAGGTCTGGCGGAAGTCGCCGTCCGGCGCGCGCTGCTCTATCTGGCTGAAGTCCTGGCGCAGCTGGTCCATCAGCTCGCGCGCCTGCGTCTGATGGGTGCCGGGCAGCACGATGGCGAACTCCTCGCCGCCGTAGCGGCCCACCAGATCGCTGCTGCGCAGCCGTTCCTTGAGGAAGCGCGCCAGATTGATCAGCAGCTCGTCGCCGGCCGGATGGCCGTGGCTGTCGTTGATGGTCTTGAAGAAGTCCAGGTCCAGCATCGCCAGCGACAGCGGCCGCTGATCGCGGCGCGCGCGCTGGATGCCGTACTCCAGCTGGCCGTGCAGATGGGAGTGGTTGAGCAGGCCGGTGAGGCTGTCGTTGATGATGTAGGAACGCAGCTTGCGGTAGCGGCGCGCGCGGTTGATCACGGTGACGATCAACTCCTCCGGCGCCACCGGCTTGGTCAGGAAGCCGTCTATGCCCAGGGTCAGCGCGTCCAGCTGCACCGCCTGGCGTTTTTCCACCGACAGGAACACCACCGGGATGCCGTCCAGCAGCCGCTGCTGGCGGATCACCTTGGCCAGCTCCATGCCGCTGCACTGCGGCATGTACATGTCCATCAGGATCAGGTCGGGGCGGAACTGCTCTATCATGTCCAGCACCCGTTCCGGCTGGGTCTCCTCGCGGGTTTCCACCCCCTGGGCGTTGAGCACGCTGGAGTAGAGCCCGGCCAGCGATTCCATGTCCTCCACGATCAGCACGCGCAAGGGCTCGCGCTTCTCGCCCAGGTCGCTGAAGCTCAGCTGGTCAATCAGCTGATGCGCTTGCAGCGGCCAGTCCAGCAGGCTGCCGGCGCCGGCGCGCACCGCCGCCAGCCGCGCCTGGAAATCGTGCAGCGGCGAGGTCAGGATCAGCGGACAGATGCTGCTGATGGTGGGGGCCAGCAAAAGGATGGGATCGTTGGCGGCGAACTCGGTGAAAGCCACCACCGCTTCCGGCGCCTTGTCCTGCAGCGCCTGGGCCAGTTTGGCCGCCTGCTGGATCACCTTGGCGTGGATGCCGTAGCAGGACAGCTGCTGGATCAGCGGCGTGGCGTCCACGTCTTGCGGCAGCCATAGATAGAGGGTGACCAGGCCGCCGCCCAGCAGGGCGTCGTAGTCGATCTCCGGCAGGCCGTCCTTGCGCTCCATCATGCCCAGCTGGCTGACCAGGCCCAGGTGGTGGCGCAGCCGGTTGTAGCGCTCGCTTTCCGACGGCGCGGTCTGAGGTTGCTGGATCCAGCCTTGCAGCAGCCGCGACAGGGTCTGGATTTCCCCGGTGATTTCGTTGAGGTCCTGCTCGCGCACCATGTCCTCCAGCCGCAGGATCAGCGACAGCAGGTGGGCGGCCAGCGGCCGCTCCCAGCGGGTGACGAGCAGGTGGCCGATGCGATCGATTTCCTGTGCCAGATGCACACGTTGTTTGAAAGCCTGATGTTGCGACATGATCAAGTATTCCCCGGTGGACCCGGTCGTCCAATATTCAAGTTCTGAAGCCGCGCCTGAGGCGCGCTGTTATAATCCGCCGTTGGATTGCAACGGCCTGGCAAAAATTTTTAATGAACGTTTTTTACGAAGAGAGCGGCGGCTTTAAGGTCGGCAGCATCGTTTCGCGCAATGACGCTAGTCTGCAAGTGGATACCCAGCATGGCAAGCGCGCCAAGATCAAGGCGGCGAATGTTTTTCTGGAGTTTAGCTCCGCATTGGGCGATTTTCTGCCCATGGTAGAGCAACTTGCCGCGGATATTGACCTGGATTTCCTGTGGGAATGCTGCCCGGACGACGAGTTCGGCTATGAGGCGCTGGCGGCCGATTACTGGGGCCGCGCGCCGTCGGCGGCCGAGGCCGCCGCCATCGTGTCGCGGCTGTACGGCGCGCCGATGTATTTCTACAAAAAAGGCAAGGGCCGCTACAAGAAGGCGCCGGAAGACGCGCTGAAGGCGGCGTTGGCCGGGCTGGAGCGCAAGAAGCGCGAGCAGGAGCAGATCGACCAGTGGGTGGCGGAGCTGAAAGCCGGCCAGCTGCCGGAGGCGATCCGCGGCCAGCTGATGACCTTGTTGTGGAAACCCGACAAGAACACGCTGGAGTTCAAGGCCTTCGACCAGGCCTCGCGCGAGCTGAGCCTGCCGCCGCTGCGGCTGGCGGACAAGGTGGGCGGCATCTCTTCGGTGCCGGACTACCTGATGGCCGGCTTCATGCTGGAGTTCTTCCCCAAGGGCCGCGGCTTCGGCAAGTACGAACTGCCCACGCTGCCGGAAGAGCTGCCGCTGTCGCCGGTGCGCGCCTTCTCCATTGACGACGCCAACACCACCGAGATCGACGATGCCTTGTCGGTGCAGGACCTGCCCAACGGCAACAAACGCGTCGGCATCCACATCGCCGCGCCGTCGCTGGGCATAGAGATAGGCTCGCCGCTGGAAAAGCTGCTGCTGTCCCGGCTGTCCACCGTGTATTTCCCCGGCGACAAGATCACCATGCTGCCGGACGATCTGGTGGAGATGTTCACCCTCAAGGAAGGGCACGACTGCCCGGCGCTCAGCCTCTACGTGGAGGTGACGCCTGAGTTCGAGCCGGTGGCCTACGAGAACCGCATCGAGAAGGTGCATATCGCCGCCAACCTGCGCCACGCCGCGCTGGAGCAGTTCTTCAACGAAGAGACGCTGGCTTGCGATCCGGGCGTGGACTATCCGTTCAAGCAGGAACTGATCTGGTTCTGGCAGTTCGCCGAGGCGCTGGAGAAGCGCCGCGGCAAATACGACCCGACCCGGCCGGTGCAGATGGATTACAACTTCGACGTGGTCGACGGCAAGGTGTTGATCACCTTGCGCAAGCGCGGCGCGCCGATGGACAAGCTGGTGTCCGAGCTGATGATTCTGGCCAACAGCGAGTGGGGCCGGATGCTGGCCGAGGCCGACATCCCCGGCATGTACCGCGCGCAAAGCATGGGCAAGGTGAGGATGACCACGCGGCCCGAGCCGCACACCGGCTTGGGCGTGGCCCAATACGCGTGGGCCACGTCGCCGCTGCGCCGCGCCACCGACTTCATCAACCAGCGCCAGCTGATGTCCATGATCCGCGGCGAGAAGCCGCAGTTCGAGCAGGGCGACGCGATGCTGTTCGCCATCCTGCGCGATTTCGACACCACCTACTCCGCCTACCTGGGCTTCCAGGACCGGATGGAGCATTTCTGGTGCCTGCGCTGGTTCAGCCAGGAGGGGGTGTCCGATCCCACCGCCGCCTTCATCAAGGAAGACCTGGTGCGCATCGACGGCCTGCCGATGCGGGTGCGCATCCCGGGCCTGCCGGAGCTGGCGCGCGGCGACCGCATCCAGCTGTCGGTGATCCGCATCGACGAGCTGATGCAGGAGATCGAGCTGCGCTGCGTCGGGGTGCTCGGCCATGTCGACGCCGCCGAGGACGAGGCGTCGGAAGCCGAGACGGAGACGGGCGAAGCGGACGGCCAGGCCGGTTGAGTCCGCAATGCGAAACGTGCGAAAAGGCGGCTTGGGCCGCCTTTTTTGCGTCCGGCTGGACGGTGCTTAGAGCCTGTTCAAGATTTCGCGAGCTAAGGCGAGGCAAGGCGAAAACAGCTGAGAAAGCGGAATGTACGCGTGGTACATGAGCATTTCGAAGCTGTTTTCAACGCCGTATCGCCGATGCGCAGCAGACATTGAACAGGTTCTTAGAACATTTCATCCAGCGCGGTGCAGGCCTCGCGCAACTCCGGCAGCGCCGCGGCCAGGTCCTCGCGCTTCAAGCCGGCGCGCTCCATCACGCTGACCGGCAGGGTGGCCAGCATGTCCTCCTCGCTCATATCGTGATTGAAGCCGGAGGTCATGAAGGACGCCAGGCCGATCAGCAGCGCGAACGGCGACACTTCCTCGTTCAGCAGATCGTGCTGGTTGAAGATGGCTTCCTGGATTTCGTCCGGAAAATTCCAGCGCCGCGCCAGCTCGGCGCCCACCTCGGTCAGATCCATGCCCAGCAGCATGCGCTCGGTGGCCACCCGGTCGGCGCCGCCGGCGACGATGCGGTCTATCTGCAAAGCCTGTTCCGGCACCGCCACATAGAGCACCAGTTCGCCGATATTGGACAGCAGGCCGCAGGTATAGCCCAGCTGCGGGTCCAGCCGGGCCAGCTTGGCCAGCCGTTTGGCGGCGTTGGCCATCGCGAAGCTGCGCTGCCAGAACGCCTTCATGTCGAAGCCCTGGATGCCCAGCGTGGCGCCGGTGACGCCGGAGGCGATCACCAGCACCCTGAGGTTGTCGAAGCCGAGCAGGATGATGGCATCGTCCAGAGAGCCCACGCGCCGGCTGCCGCCGAAGCGCGCGGTATTGGCCAGCCGCAGCACGCGCGCGGTCAGCACCTGGTCATGTCCCACCTTGTCGGTAATTTCATCGATGTTCACGTCGGTGCGGTGAAAACTGGCCACCAGCTCCTGGACCACTTTGGGCACCATGGGCAGTTTGCCCGACGCTTTTTCAAATATTTCCGCCACTTGCATAGGGGTCTCCAATAGGTGAGCCGTCGCCGGCGCGGGCGTGGGCCGGCAGGCGATGAAGTCCTGCTTCTTGAGCTTAGGCAATTGGCGGGGGAAAGGAAGGACAAAACCGGACAGGGGCGGGCCGGCGGCGGGCGGCCCGCCAAAAAAAAAACAGGGCCGGGAGGCCCTGTAAAGAAGCAACGTCGTTTAATTCCTGTGCAGCTGGCTCGCTTCCAAGGCCAGCTGGGTGATGCGGTCCCAATCGCGGTTGGCGATGGCGTCGTCCGGAGTCAGCCAACTGCCGCCCACGGCCAGCACATTGGGCAGCGCCAGGTATTCCGGCGCTTTCTTGATGTCGATGCCGCCGGTGGGGCAGAAGCGCAGATCGGAGAACGGGCTGGCCAGCGATTTGAGCAGCTTGACGCCGCCCACGGCCTCGGCCGGGAACAGCTTCTGGATGGTGAAGCCCTCGTCCTGGGCGCGCATCGCCTCGGACGGGGTGGCGATGCCGGGAATCAGCGTCAGATTGGCGGCGCGGGCGGCGGCGCCCAGCTCCGGAGTGAAGCCGGGGCTGACGCCGAATTGCGCGCCGGCGTCGATGGCGGCCTCCACGTGGGCGCGGGTGCGCAGCGTGCCGGCGCCGACGATGGCGCCCGGCACTTCGTCGCGCATGCGGCGCATCGCCGCCAGCGCGGCCTTGGTGCGCAGCGTCACTTCCAGCACGCGCACGCCGCCGGCCACCAGCGCCTGGGCCAGCTCAACGGCCACGGCCGCGTCGTTGACGATGATCACCGGAACAACCGGGCCTTGGCGCAGCAGGGTCAATGCGTCCATATTCATTTTCTCCAAGAAGCGGGGTGGAAGTCGGGATGGCGGAAGCTGGTGGCGCCGGCTTCGGCGTGGTCGGCCACCGAACGGAACACCGCGAACAAGTCCCGTCCCATGCCAAAATCATTATGCGTCAGGTCGGCCTGCGCCGGTTCGCGCGCGGCCCATTCGGCCTCGTCCACCAGCACGGTCAACTCGCCGCTATTGGCGTCCAGCCGCACCGGGTCGCCGTCGCGCACTTTGCCGATCGGTCCGCCGGACAGGGCTTCCGGCGAGACGTGGATGGCGGCCGGCACCTTGCCGGAGGCGCCGGACATGCGGCCGTCGGTGACCAGGGCCACCTTGAAGCCGCGCTCCTGCAAAATGCTCAGGGCCGGGGTCAGCTTGTGCAGTTCCGGCATGCCGTTGGCGCGCGGGCCCTGGAAGCGGATCACCGCGATGAAGTCTTTTTCCAGCTCACCGCGCTTGAACGCCGCCAGCATGTCGTTCTGGTCGTGGAAGATCAGCGCCGGCGCTTCCACCACCCGGTGTTCCGGCTTGACCGCGGACACCTTGATCACCGCGCGGCCCAGCTTGCCGGACAGCAGCTTGAGGCCGCCGTCGGCGGAGAAGGGGTCGGCGGCGGTGCGCAGCACGCTGTCGTCGCCGCTGTCGGCGGGCGCGTCCCGCCATTTGAGTTCGCCCTGATCCAGCCACGGTTCCTGCGCGTAGCGAGACAGGCCGCGGCCGGCCACGGTGCCCACGTCCTCGTGCAGCAGGCCGGCGGACAGCAGTTCGCGGATCACGAAGCCCATGCCGCCGGCGGCGTGGAAGTGGTTCACGTCGGCCTTGCCGTTGGGGTAGGCGCGGACCAAGAGCGGCACCACGGCGGAGAGCTCGTCGAAATCGTCCCAGTTCACATCGATGCCGGCGGCGCGGGCGATGGCGACGATGTGCATGGTGTGGTTGGTGGAGCCGCCGGTGGCCAGCAGGCCGACGATGGCGTTGACGATGGACTTCTCGTCTATCATCTCGCCCACCGGGGTGAAGGCCTTGCCCTGGGCGGCGATCTTGGCCGCCTGATGGGCGGCGGCGCGGGTCAGCGCCTCGCGCAGCGGGGTGCCCGGGTTGACGAAGGCGGCGCCGGGCAGGTGCAGGCCCATGATCTCCATCAGCATCTGATTGGAGTTGGCGGTGCCGTAGAAGGTACAGGTGCCGGGGCCGTGGTAGGACTGGCATTCGGATTCCAGCAGCGCGTCGCGGCCCACCTTGCCTTCGGCGTACAACTGGCGCACCTTGGCTTTTTCATCGTTGGCGATGCCGGTGGTCATCGGACCGGCGGGAACGAACACCGCCGGCAGGTGGCCGAAAGACAGCGCGCCTATCAGCAGGCCGGGCACGATCTTGTCGCACACGCCCAGATACAGCGCGGCGTCGAACATCTGGTGGGACAGCGCCACCGCGGTGCTCATCGCGATGATGTCGCGGGAGAACAGGGACAGCTCCATGCCCGGCTGGCCCTGGGTCACGCCGTCGCACATCGCCGGCACGCCGCCGGCGAACTGGGCGGTGGCGCCGGCCGCCAGCGCCGCCTCCTTCAGCTGCGCCGGATAGGTTTCCAGCGGCTGGTGGGCGGACAGCATGTCGTTATAGGAAGAGACGATGGCCAGATTGGGGCGGTGCTCTTCCTTTAGATGTATCTTGATGCCGTCGGGCATGGCGGCGAAGGCGTGGGCCAGATTGGTACACGACAATTGCGAGCGCTCCACCCTTCCCTGATGGGCTGCTGCGCGCAAGCGGTCCAGGTAGGCGGCGCGCGTTGCCCGGCTCCGGTTGACGATGCGCTCGGTAACGGCGGACAGGGTGGAATGCAAGGCCATGATGACGTTCCGTGTTGAAGTGGGTTGATAGTAGTTTTACTACACTCAAAATGCAAGACGCGCTCCAGCGCCGTCCCGCCATGATACGCCCGGCGGCGCGAGGCAACACCCGCCAGTGCTGCGATTGGGAGAATTGTTTGCTTTGGGGCAAAAGGTGTTGCAAAAGCGGCCTGCGTCAGTGAGATGACATGGACAAGGTAAAAGCTGGTGGTAATATAACTACATCTACAAACGTCTCGAGATGGAAGATCAGGATGGATACCCGTACTACGCCAACCCCGGCCTTCGATATGGTCTTGTTCGGCGGCGCCGGCGATCTGGTGATGCGCAAGCTGCTGCCCTCCTTGTATCAGGCGCACGCCGCCGGCCTGCTCAATCAGCAGGGCCGCATCCTGGCGCTGGGCCGCAAGGACTTGAGCCGCGACGACTACCTGGCCTTTGTCGAGAAGAACTCGCGCCAGCACGTCAAAGCCCATTTCGACGCCGCCGCCTGGGACAGCTTCTGTGCGCGGATCGAATACCTGAAAGTGGACGCCTCGCAGCCGCGGGATTTCCCGGCGCTGGCGGACAAGCTCAAGGGCGACGACGACCGCGTGGTGGTCTGTTATCTGGCCACCGCGCCCAATCTGTTCGCCGGCATCTGCGAGAACCTGGCGGCGGTGGGCCTCAATAGCGGCAATGTGCGCGTGGTGCTGGAAAAGCCGCTGGGCACCGACCTGGATTCCTCCAACGAGATCAACGACGACGTGGCGCGCTTCTTCAAGGAAGAGCAGCTGTACCGGATCGACCACTACCTGGGCAAGGAATCGGTGCAGAACCTGATGGCGATCCGCTTCGCCAACGCGCTGTTCGAGCCGCTGTGGCGGCGCGAATGGATACACGATGTGCAGATCACCATCTCCGAAGATCTGGGCGTGGGCAGCCGCGGCGATTTCTACGACGGCACCGGCGCGCTGCGCGACATGGTGCAGAACCACCTGTTGCAACTGCTGTGCATCGTGGCGATGGAGCCGCCGGCCAATATGGAAGCCGACGCGGTGCGCGACGAAAAGCTCAAGGTGTTGAAGGCCCTGCGCCCGTTCAGCGAACAGGACGTGGCGGCCAAGACCGTGCGCGGCCAGTACAAGGCCGGCGCCGTCGGCGGCCAGCCGGTGGTCGGCTATCTGAACGAGCAGGGCATCCCCGCCGACAGCCAGACCGAAACCTTCGTCGCGCTCAAGGCCGAGATCGACAACTGGCGCTGGGCCGGCGTGCCTTTCTTCCTGCGCACCGGCAAGCGGATGCAGGAGCGGGTCGCCGAGATCGTCATCAACTTCCGCGACGTGCCGCACCAGCTGTTCAACGGCCCGATGAGCGGCAGCCACACCGCCAACCGGCTGGTGATCCGCCTGCAGCCGGAAGAAAGCATCCGCCTGTACTTCCTGGCCAAGGAGCCGGGCGACAATATGCGCCTGCAGCCGGCCTACCTCGACCTGGACTTCTATAAAGCCTTCAAAGTGCGCCGCGCCGACGCCTACGAACGCCTGCTGCTGGACGTGATCCGCGGCAAGCTGGCGCTGTTCATGCGCCGCGACGAGCTGATCGAGGCCTGGCGCTGGGTGGAGCCCATCATGGACAGCTGGAGCCGCAGCAGCAATCTGCCGCCCAAGCAGTACACCGCCGGCACCTGGGGCCCGGCGGCGTCCAGCGCTTTGCTATCGCGCGATGGAATCGGCTGGCACGAGGAATGCTGAGCCGCATGGAGGCATCCATCTGCTGCGCGTCCCGACCTCGAATGCTGCGGTGCTCGCCGTACTACCGTACGGCTGCGCGTCTCGCTTCGAC
>NZ_JBMDIQ010000043.1:0-15756 GCF_057808735.1 Chromobacterium sp. FG89
AGCACATCAGCCTGTTCGTCGCCGGGGTCAAGGATCAGATCGCGCTGAAGCTGATTGCCGCCAAGGGCAAGATCCAAATGCAGGCACAGAGCGACAGCATCGAAGTCACCGGCGATCAGGACGTCAAGATCACCGCCATCAAGGGCCAGCAGTTGTGGAACGGCAAGAAGGAGATTCTGCTGACCAGCGGCGGCGCTTATGTGCGGATCAAGGACGGCAAGATCGAGCTGCACGCGCCCGGCACCGTCAGCTTCAAGGGCGGGAGCCACGATTGGAGCGGGCCGGCCAGCATGAACCCGCCGTTCCCGCGCTTCCCCAACACCGTCTGCAAGACCTGCATGGCGCAAGGCTTCAAGCAGGCCAATCCCTTGGTGGCGGCTAAATGAGCCCGGCGGTGCTGTTGACCAAACCTTCTTCGGCCGCGTGGCTGGAACGGCTGTTGGAGCAAGCGCGGCAGGCGGGGCTGGAGTGGCTGGACTTCATCGTGGATCAGGGCGATATCGGCGACGCTTGGCAGAGCCGCGCCCCTGCCATGCATATGCCGCGCAGCCTCTTGCTGGAGACCCCGCACGCCGAGGCCGCCGACGAAGGGCCGGCCTTGCTGCGTTTGCCGCTGCACTCCCCGGCTGGATTGGAAAAATGGACGCGGCAGCTGGATAAATGGCAGGGCGAGCCGCGCTTGCTGGCCCTGTTGGGCGATTGGGATTTCGACGCCTTGGCCGAGCGGCTGAGCGCCTGTCTGCAAGCCTCCTGGGACCAGGGCCGACAACAGGGCGTGCTGCGTTTCAACGATCCGCGCGTGTTCGCCGCGGTCAGCGAGGCGCTGGAGCCGGCGCAGCGGCGTTTCCTGTTGGAGCCGGCCTTGCAATGGCATTGGCTGGACCGTGACGGCAACGCCCGCTGTCTGGAGCCGGATGTCGACATGATGCGGAGTTGGCCGCAGTGGGAGGAGGAGACCCTGAGTCTGTCGCCGTCGCAGATTGACGAATTGATGGTCTGGCACCAGGCGGAAAGCTGGCGCCAGGATCATCTGCTGACGCCGTCGATGTACGGGCTGAGCTCGCAGGAAGAACTGATGGCGCGGCTGGCGGCGGCGCACCGGGCGGCAGACCGGGCCAAGCTGTGGTCGGAGCCGGAACGCCAGCCCTTGATCGAGCGCCGCTTGAGAGAGCCGGCGTGAGCATGGCCGCGGCATGGGCGCGTTTTTGCGGGTGGCTGATTTTGCTGCTCCTGTCCGGCTGCACGACATCGCCCAAAACCATAGGCGTCGGCGCGCGGGTGGTGAATACCATGGCCGGCGCCGAGATTGTGCATGCCAGTTTTAACGGTCAGGCCATAGGCGGTTCCGGCGGCGAAGAGTGTTGCATCAGCCTGCCGGCACAGTGGCGGCCGGGCATGACGGCGACGATAGGGTGGGTGAAGGATCCGAGCCCAGGGGTGAACCCTGGAGGAGTCAAGCCGCCTCCTACAGGTAAATACGGCTCTATGACCGCCGAGGGCGCAAGGTGGTTTGAGGTGCACGAGGCTAACTATGTCCGCCATCGGCTTACGCTCCCCGTGCCGGCCTATGAGGATACTTGTGGTTTGTCCCTGGTGTTTTTGCCTTGCGATGAGGTGTATCCGCTGATTGACTGCCGGCAGCGCCAGCAAGTGTTTAGCGGTTTGCGCGAGAAAACCTCGGCAGAGTGGCGGCAGGAGCTGGCGCGACGCCTGGGCGGGCGCATGCGTTGCGAAGCGCCGGCGGAATCCGGCAAGGGCGGATGGTGATGCGAGCGCCAAACCGTGGCGAGATGGCTGCGGTGCACATGCCATGGCTGGCGTGGGCCGCTTGTGGCGTCTTGGCTTTGGGGCTGGCGGCTTGCCAGAACATCGCGCCGCCCAAAACCCTAGGCGCCGGCGCGCGAGTGGTGAATACCGTGGCGGGCACGTCGATCGTGCATGCCAGCTTTAACGGCCAGGGCATGGGCGGCGGCGGCGGCGAGGAGTGCTGTGTCAGCCTGCCGGAGCAATGGCGGCCGGGCATGACGGCGACGATAGAGTGGGTGGTGGATCCGAGTCCGGAGCTTAATCCTGATGGGCGACGTGCGCCGGCTTGGAATCCCGACGGGACGACGCCGCCGGAGTGGCAGCGTTGGATGAAAGAGCATCAAGCGAATTATGTTCGCCGCAAGGTGACGATGGCGGTGCCCAAGTATGAAAAAGTGTCTTCCCTGGTTCTGGTGTTCCTGCCTTGCGACGAGGTGTATCCGTTGATTGATTCGGCGGAGCAGGGCCGGGTGTTTGGCAGCCTGAGAGGGCGCTCTGCTATTGAATGGGATGATGAAGTTATCCGCCGTTTGGGGGCAGGGAAGGTCTGTGCGGCAGGCAGATGAACTCGAAGGGCTTGGCCATGTGCGTTTGGCGTGTTGGCAGTGTGACTGAGTCAATCCGTATTTCCGCATGGAGGATAACACCATGACGAGGATCGCTTTGAGGATCGCTTTAACGATTGGCTTGCTGCTGCTGGGCCTGGCCGGGTGCCGGAGCATGGAGCGGCCCAAAACCCTAGGCGCCGGCGCGCGAGTGGTGAATACCGTGGCGGGCACATCGATTGTGCATGCCAGCTTCAATGGCCAGGGCATGGGCGGTGGAGGAGGCGAGGAGTGCTGTGTCAGCCTGCCGGAGCAATGGCGGCCGGGCATGACGGCGACGATAGAGTGGGTGGTGGATCCGAGCCCAGGGGTGAATCCTGGAGGGATTCGGCAACCTCCCCGGAGCAAGTATGGATCTATCACGGCGGAAGGCAGTAGATGGTATGAGGTGCATGAAGCGAATTATGTTCGCCGCAAGGTGACGATGGCGGTGCCCAAGTATGAAAAAGTGTCTTCCCTGATTCTGGTGTTCCTGCCTTGCGATGAGGTGTATCCGCTGATTGATTCGGCGGAGCAGGGCCGGGTGTTGGGCGGCTTGCGTGGTCGTGAAGACCGTTATCCGGAGATGATCCGTCGGCTAGGGGGGCGGCAGACGTGTTCGGGAGGTGGATGATTCCCGGCTAGAGTCAGTTCCTGTCAGGCGATGGTTTTGGAATGGAACGGCAAATCGGAATTTAGCATTGAGGGTGAAAACGATGAAATGGTTCTCTATTAGTGCATGGCTGTTCTTGACCCTGAGCCTGCTTGGATGTCAAAGCATGGCGCAGTCCAAGACGATAGGTGTAGGAGCGCGAGTGGTAAACGCGATGCCAAAGTCGGAAATTGTACGCGCCAGATTTAATGGCCAAGCGATTGGTGGTTCTGGTGGCGAGGAGTGCTGCATCAATTTGCCGGAAAAATGGCAGCCAGGCATGACGGCCACGGTCGAATGGGTGAAAGATCCTAGCCCTGGAGTTAACCCAGGAGGTAAAAAAGCACCACGCTGGAATCCGGATGGGACCACTCCTCCTGAATGGAAAAGCTGGCTGAAGGATCATGAAGCGAACTATGTCAGTCGAAAGGTAACAGTTTCGGTACCTCGCTATGAAAATACTTGTGGCTTGTCGTTGGTGTTCTTGCCATGCGATCAGGTGTACCCAGTAATTGATTGCGCTCAACGTCAAAAAGTATTTAGCAATTTGCGCGATAAAACCTCTTCTGAGTGGGGGCAGGAGGTTGCGCGACGCTTGGGAGGACAACGGCAATGTCAGCAATGATTGCTCCGGAGTTTCCTCTGAAAGGCTATTTGTCTGTCAGTCTGCAAAGCGTTATACAACGAAGAAGCGAACAACAAAGAGAGGTTGATCTTGCTAAATGTCAAGCAAGAGAAGAAGGACGGCCGTCTCCTTGCGTGCAGGTGCTGCATGTCAGTCTATTTTTTGATGGCACCAATAATCATGGCCCCTCTGATGACGAAGCCGATCCGGTGAATAGCAGCAATGTACGCCGTCTTTTCAATGCGTCTATTGGCAAAGGTGCGGGTAATGAATGGGGCTATTACAGCTTTTATATCCAGGGCGTGGGTACGGTATTCAAGGAAATCGGCGAGGATAAGCCTAGCAGCAGTGGCTTAAGTTTTGCCTCGGGGGGCGAAGATCGCATTCTGTGGGGGATTACTCGAATCGTCAGTGCATTGCAGGTGGCGATGGGGGATCCGGTAATGTCCGACGCCACGGCTCTCCAATTAATCAAAGACATGCAGTACACCTATGAGGAAGACGACAAAGGCGTCAAAAAACGCAGCAGCACCACGCTGGCGCAACGCCGCGCGGTGATGCAGAAAGTACTGGCGCCGATTGTCGCCAAGCGCGAAGCCGACTACAAGCCGGAAATCCTGCGCATCAAGTTGTACATCTATGGCTTCTCGCGCGGCGCGGCCGAGGCGCGTTCCTTTCTGTGGCGGCTGCGCGAATTGATGGACGTCGAGGCCGGCACGCTGTGCGGCATCCCCGTCGCGGTGGAGTTTCTCGGCCTGTTCGACACCGTGGCTTCGGTGGGGCTGACCGAGCTGGCGCCGGGGGCGGAAGGCCATATGGGCTGGGCCGACGGCACGATGAAGCTGCCGCCGGAGGCCGGTTTTCTGAAGCGCTGCGCGCATCTGGTCAGCGCGCACGAGCAGCGGCTGTGCTTTCCGCTGGACTCTGTGGCCATCGCCAACCGCAGTTATCCCGGCTGCGTGTTGGGTGAATGGGTCTACCCCGGCATGCACAGCGACGTGGGCGGCGGTTATCCGCCCAAGGACCAGGGCAAGGCGCGCGAGGGGCAGGGCATGCTGTTGTCGCAGCTGCCCTTGCTGCATATGTACCGGCTGGCTTTTGACGCTGGTGCGCCGCTGCAGGCGCATGCGGATTTATTGCAGGATGCGGACCCGGAACAATTGGGTATGTTGCAGCAACGCGAGCCTTGGCGCTTTATGAGTACGGGAACCCAAGCGCTGTACGTGCTGGATGTGGAGTTGAAGGAGCGCTTCGAAGCCTGGCGTCAGCATGCCGGCAGCGGCGCGTCGCTGGAAGACCTGTTGCAGTGGCAGACCGCGCAGATCACCGCCTGGCGCATCGCCCGTTACGCCGGTGGCGTCGACGAGAAAGGCGGGCCGGGTTATCGCAACGCCGAGTTTTACAAAAACTCCCAGGACACGCCCAAGTGGCTGGTGAACGCGCAGGAGTCGGAGTGGAAGGCGCAGCGCCGCAAAGGCGTTGCCACCGGGGTGACGCTGAAGCCTAAGGGAAAAGAGGCGGACGCGAGCCAGGTTTCGGAGGGTTTCAAACCTAACCTCAATAAGCAGTACGAGCCGGTGATGGATCAGACCCAGTTGCGGGAAGGGGCCAAGGACTTCGCCGACGATTACATGGGCCGAACCTCGCTGTCCTTCAACCTGATTGGCGGCTTCGCCACCTTCTTCACCGGCTTGTCCCGCCCGTTCAGCGACGATTGCCAGGCGGAACTGGTCATGCTGCGGGAGGATGGCAATGATTTGTACTCGGCGGTGGTCAAGGACGAGAAGCTGATGGCGCTGTACGACGAGCATGTGCACGACTCCCGCGCCTGGTTCATGCATTACGCGCTGGGCAAGCGCGAACCTCACGGCACTTATCTGCGTTACCGCACCGTGTTTTTCACCGACGGCAACAGCAATAAGAAGCCGATCTGCCAGGCGCCGCGCGCGCAGGAGATCCGGCGCGAGCAGCAACGCCAGGCCGAGGAACGGCGGGGCGAGCGTATTGGGGGAGGCCGGCATTGAGCCCGGCGCATCGACTTCATGGCGAGAGGATTTCAAGAATGAACAAGCGAGCCTGGCGGGTTTGCGCCGCTTTGCTTTTGGGCTGCCTCTGCGCGCCGGCGCAGGCCGCCGCGCCGGACAAGGCGGCCGGCACCTATGTGCCGGCCGACGAGGACTGGTTGCCCAGCAGCCTGGTTCTGCTGCCTTCGGGCCAGTTTGAATGGTTCATCAAGGGCAGCGGCGCGCGCACGGTGCGCGGCGATTGGACGCGCGGGCGAGGACGGATCGTTCTGCGCGCGGCGGCAGGCGGCGAAGCGCCGGCCTACCGGCAATTACCCTATGCCTCCGGCCGCTTCATGGCCGCGGACCGCTACGACGAGGCGATGATGACGGTGGCGGTGCTGGCGGCCGGCCGCATGGGCGTGGAGGGAACGGAGGCCCTGCTGGAAGACGATCAAGGCCGGCAAGTGGAGGCCGAGGCCACCCGGACGCCGGGTTATCTGATCGCCTGGCAGCCTAAGGCATGGGGAGCGTGGCGCAAGGTGGGCCTGCGCCTGGCCGGCTCCGGGCAAGCTTGGCAGTGGTTCGAGGTGGACGCCGCCGGCAGGACGGAGCGGGCGGCCGGTTTCGAGCTGAGCAACGCCGACGCGGTGCAGCCCCTGTTCCGCCAGGCGGAGCTGGAGATCCAGGCGGACGGCGGCTTGACGATGCCCAAGCCGGCCCCTGAGATTCCGGTGCGCTCCGTGTTGCGCTACCGCAAATTGGACCGTCCGCTGACGGCGGCGCAATTGGCCGGGCATTATCGGATGGAGAGCCGGACGGAGTCCGAGCTGGCTTTGCAGGCTGACGGCCAGGCTTCCTGGTCCTTGTTGGCCAGCCGCGCTTATTATCTGGAGGGCCGTTGGCGGGTGAGCAAGGGCCTGGTGACGGTGGAGGCGCAATTGCCTGCTCAGGCGCCCAAGTACCGCCTGATGTCGGATGCGGAAATGAATGTGCGTCAGCCGGCCACGGCGAGGCAATTGATCGCCATCGTCGGCCAGCCGCGCGTGGGCGGGGCGGCCGGCATCGAGGTCCGCTTTGAGGCGGCGGGCAAAACGCTGGGACAGGCGGTCAGCCAGGCCAGCGGCGATGCGATCCTGGATTGGGACGGCAAGGCCGACGACTGGACCCGCGTGGCCTTGCGGCGTCAGGGTAGCGCCGACGCCTGGACCTGGCTGGAGGTGCCGGCCGCGCGCCGGGCGGACCGCCTGCTGGCCATCGCCGTCGACGACCTGGGGCTGAGCCGGCCGGCGATTCCCTCCTTGATCTTCGGCCTGGGCGAGGATGGCGGTTTGCTGCTGCGCGAGCCGCTGAACCATGACCTGGAAAAGTATTTCAAAACCAAGAAGTAGCGGTTTCCCGCCGGCGCAACCGGACAACAATAGATGTGACGTGAGCCTTAATGCTTGAATCCTTATTGCCGTATTACGAACGCGAACTCGGACACCTGCGCCAGCTGTCCGGCGAGTTCGCGCGCCGCTATCCCAAGATCGCCGGCCGTCTGCAAATGGAAGGCGACCAGTGCGAAGACCCGCACACCGAGCGGCTGATCGAGTCCTTCGCCTTCCTGGCCGCGCGCATCCACAAGAAGCTGGACGACGAATATCCGGAGGTGGCGGCCAGCTTCCTCAATGTGCTCTACCCGCATTATCTGCAGCCGATTCCTTCCGCCACCATCGTGCAGTTCGAATGCGATCCGCAGCGGCCGGAAATCGCCAAGCGCTACCGGGTGGAGCGCGGCCAGCCGGTGCACGCGCCGGCGATGCAGGGCGTGGTGTGCAAATTCCGCAGCGCCTATCCGGTGGACCTGTATCCGCTGTCGCTGACCGAGGCCAAGCTGGAGCTGACCAGCGGCTCGCCCTATCTGCGCCAGCTTGCGCCGGACGCGGCGGCGGTGCTGACGATGGAGTTCCATACCCACGGCGGCCTGGCGCTCAACGCCATCGGCCTGCAATCGCTGCGCTTCTTCCTGGACGGCGAGCCGGCGCTGATGCATCTGCTGTACGAAATGCTGCTGTCCAATGTCCTGAGCGTCAGCGTGGGCGACGGCAGCGAAGACCCGGCCCGCACGCGCAAGCTGCCGGCGGACAGCCTGCGGGCGGTGGGCTTCGGCCGCGAGGAAGGTCTGCTGGACTACGACGAACGCTCCTTCATGGGCTACCGGCTGCTGACCGAGTACTTCTGCTATCCGGACAAATTCCTCTTCGTCGATCTGCTGCGCTTGGACAAGGCGGTGGCGCGGCTGGACGGCGATAAGCTGGTGCTGCGGATCTTGCTGGACGAATACCCGGACAGCGAGCGTCACAACCGGCTGCAGACCCAGTTGCAGGCCCAGCACATGAAGCTGGGCTGCACGCCCATCGTCAACCTGTTCACCCAGCCGGGCGAGCCCATCCGCGTCACCCACCAGAAAGCCAGTTACCCGGTGCTGGTGGACGCGCGCAAGCAGCAGGCTTACGAGGCGATCCAGATCAAGCGCGTGGTGAGGGTGGAGAAATCCGGCGACGGCGAAAGCAGCGAGGAGGTGCCGTCCTTCTACGCGATACGCCACGGCAGCGAAAAAAAGACGCCGCGCTTTTATTGGCACGCCAGCCGGGAGCCCTCGCCGCGCCAGAGCGACAAGGGCACGGATCTGGAGCTGCACCTGGCGGACCTGGAGTTCAACGCGGTGCGGCCGGCCACCGAGGTGCTGAGCCTGGAGCTGCTGTGCAGCAACCGCGATCTGCCGGAGCAGATTCCCTTTGGCGGCAGCCAGTCCACCCAGCGGACGGATTTCTCGCTGCCGGGCCATTCCGTGGTCAAGCGCGTGCGCCTGTTGCGCAAGCCCAGCGCCAGCCAGCGTTGCCCGCTGGGGCGCGCGGTGCAGTGGCGGCTGGTGTCGCATCTGTCGCTTAACTACATGTCCATCGTGGATTCCGGCTGCGCCGCCTTGCAGGAAATGCTGGCCTTGTACAACCTGACCGATTCCCCGGTGAACGTGCGCCAGATCCAGGGCGTGGTGGGGATAGAAAGCCAGCCGGCGGTGACCCGCGTGTCCGGCCGCGATTTCAGCGGCTTTGTCCGCGGCAGCGAAATCCGCCTGACGCTGGACCCGGATTACTACGTCGGCGGCAGCGTTTATCTGTTCGCCGCGGTGCTGGAGCGTTTCTTCGCGCTGTATTGCGCGCCCAATAGTTTCACCCGTTTGCGGGTGCATGCGGTTCAACAAGACGAGGAGGTAGCCTCATGGCCAGCCCGAGCCGGCGAAGCCCTCGTGATCTGAAACTGGAGCTGGCGCGCGACGCCAGCCAGTTCGGCTTTTTCCAGGCGGTGCGCATCCTGGGCCTGTCCGCGCGCAAGCGCGGCGAGCGCCGCGGCCGGTTGCCGGCCAGCTTGCGCTTCCGCTCGCTGGCCTCGCTGTCCTTCCCGCCCAGCGAGCTGTGTCGTTATCAGCCGGCCAAGGAGCCGGAGCAGCTGGACGCCACCGACGAGATGACGGTCAGCTTCATCGGGCTGACCGGGCCCAGCGGCGCCTTGCCCACCAGTTATACCGAGCTGCTGCTGGAGCGCCGCCAGCAGTACAAGGACGGATCGCTGCACGCCTTCCTGGACATCTTCAGCCACCGCGCCACCGCCTTGTTCTTCGGCGCCTGGCGCAAATACCGCTATTGGCTGGAAGTGGAGGCCGGCGAGCGCGACGGCTTCACCCGCAATCTGCTGGACCTGGGCGGCCTGGGCCTGTCCCAGCTGCGCAAGCAGATGGGGCCGGACGCGAGCCTGGACGAAAACCTGTTCATCTATTACGCCGGCCTGCTCAGTCAGAAGCCCTTGTCGGCGCAGGCGCTGGAAACGCTGATCCAGGGCTTTTTCGGCGTGGACGCCGCATTGGAGCAATTCATCGGCCAGTGGATGCAGGTGCCGGCGGCGGAGCAAAGCCGGCTGGGCGACAGCGAGAGCGAGCTGGGCGTGTCCTTGTTCGCCGGCGCCCGGGTTTGGGACCGTCAGACCAAGCTGCAGCTGCGCTTGGGCAGCATGCGCCGCGCCCAGTTCGAAGCCCTGCTGCCCGGCGGCCCCGGCGCGCAGGCCTTGCAGGCGCTGCTGCAATTCGCCGTCGGCCACAATCTGGCGGCCGACGTCAGCCTGGTGCTGGACAAGCGCGACGTGCCGGCGGCGCAGCTGGGCGGCCCGGCGGACCTGCGCCTGGGCGGCAATTGCTGGCTGGGCCCGCAGAAGCAAGATCCTGAAGACATGCGCTACGCGCTGCTGCATTGAGCGGCGCGAGCGGAATCGACTTTTCATTTTGAGCGTATTGGAACGATATGTCCGTATCCCTGAAAGCCCTGATCGACAGGCTGACCCCCACCGCCCGCCAGGCGATTGAGCAGGCGGCCAGCCGCGCGCTGGCGCGCACGCATTTCGAAATCGAGATCGAACACGCGCTGCTGGCGATGTTCGACCAGGACAACAACGCCGCGCTGGCGGCGCTGCACGCGCTGGGCGCGGACCTGCCGCGCATCGAGCGCGAGCTGGAAGCCGCGCTGGACGCCTTCCGCAGCGGCAATACCCGCAACCCGGTGCTGTCCGCCTGGCTGCCCAAGTGGCTGGAAAAAGCCTGGCTGCTGGCCAGCGCGGAACAGGGGCAGGACGATGTGTCCACCTTGGACCTGCTGCTGGCGCTGTGGCAGGACGAGGCGCTGCGCGGCGCGTTGCAGTCCGGCTCCGCCGCGCTGGCGCGCCAGGACGCCGGCCGCCTGCAGGGCGCTTACGCCGCCTTGCGTCAGCACGGCGGCGAGGCCTCGGCCAACGCGCCGGCCGCCGAAGCTGGCGCGGAGCCGACGATGGCCGCGCCCGCGGCCGGCAAGCGCGGCAGCCCGGCGCTGGACAAATACACGATAGACCTGACCGCCCAGGCCAAGGCCGGCAAGATCGACCCCATTCTGGGACGCGACGTTGAAATCCGTCAGATGATAGACATCCTGATGCGTCGCCGGCAGAACAACCCCATCCTCACCGGCGAGCCGGGTGTGGGTAAGACCGCGGTGGTGGAAGGCCTGGCGCGCAAGATCGTGCACGGCGAAGTGCCGCCGGTGCTGGCCGGCGTCACCCTGCGCACCCTGGACCTGGGTCTGTTGCAGGCCGGCGCCAGCGTCAAGGGCGAGTTCGAAAACCGCCTACGCCAGGTGATAGACGAGGTCAAGGCCAGCCCGGTGCCCATCATCCTGTTCATCGACGAGGCCCACACCTTGATCGGCGCCGGCGGCGCGGCGGGCCAGAACGACGCGGCCAACCTGTTGAAACCGGCGCTGGCGCGCGGCGAGCTGCGCACCATCGCCGCCACCACCTGGGCCGAGTACAAAAAGTACTTTGAAAAAGACGCCGCGCTGGCGCGCCGCTTCCAGGTGGTGAAGGTGGAAGAACCGGCTCCGGAAATCGCCGTGCAGATGGTGCGCGGCCTGACCCCGGCGATGGCCGAGCACCACAAGGTGGAAATCCTCAACGAGGCGGTGGCCGCCGCCGTGCATCTGTCCAGCCGCTACATCGCCGGCCGCCAGCTGCCGGACAAGGCCATCAGCGTGCTCGACACCGCCTGCGCCCGCGTCGCGCTGTCGCGCGCCGGCAAGCCGGGGCCGATCGAAGACGTGTCGGTGCTGATAGACAATATCGACCGCGAAGTGGCCGCGCTGCAGCGCGAAGAAGGCCACGCCGAACGCATCGCGGAGCTGGAAGCCCAGCGCGCCGAACTGCAGGCGGACCTGGAGCAGCTGCACGCCGCCTGGGACGAACAGCAAAAGCTGGTGGCGGAAATCGACGAGCTCAAACAGCGGCAGGCCGAGGCCAAGCCGGCCAAGGGCAAGAAGCTCAGCCCGTTGCAGACCAAGCGCAAGGCGCTGCGCGAACTGCAGAAGCTCCAGCCGCTGGCCTTCGAGTGCGTGGACGAGAGCGTGATCGCCGACGTGATTTCCGGCTGGACCGGCATCCCGCTGGGCCGCATGGTCAGCAATGAGCTGGAGCAGGTGCAGAAGCTGGCCTCGCTGCTGGGCGCGCGCGTCATCGGCCAGGATCACGCCTTGGAGCAGATCGCCGAGCGGGTGCAGATCGCCAAGGCCAATCTGGAAGACCCGGGCAAGCCCAAGGGCGTGTTCCTGCTGGTGGGGCCGTCCGGCGTGGGCAAGACCGAAACCGCGCTGGCGTTGGCCGAGGCCTTGTACGGCGGAGAGCGCAATCTGATCACCATCAATATGTCGGAATACCAGGAAGCGCACAGCGTCTCCGGCCTCAAGGGCTCGCCGCCGGGCTATGTCGGTTACGGCGAGGGCGGGGTGTTGACCGAGGCGGTGCGGCGCAAGCCCTACTCGGTACTGCTGCTGGACGAGGTGGAGAAAGCCCATCCGGACGTGATGGAGCTGTTCTTCCAAGTCTTCGACAAAGGCCTGCTGGAAGACAGCGAAGGCCGCGAAGTCGATTTCAAGAACACCATCATCCTGCTGACCTCCAACGCCGGCTCCGATCTGGTGATGCGCGCCTGCGAGCACGGCGTCACCGTCGAGGGCGAAACCCGCGACCCGACGCCGGAAGACCTGGTGGAGATTTTGCGCCCCACCTTGCAAAGCGTGTTCAAGCCGGCCTTCCTCGGCCGCCTGACCATCGTGCCCTATCTGCCGATCAGCGACGAAGTGCTGCGCGCCATCGTCGGCCTCAAACTGAACAAAATCCGCCAGCGCATCGCCGACAACCACGGCGCGCAAGTGGAGTTCCCGGAGGAACTGGCCGAACAGATGGCGGCTCGTTGCCTGGACGTGGACAGCGGCGCGCGCAACGCCGACGCCATCCTGACCCGCACCCTGCTGGCGCAGATATCCAGCGACCTGCTGGCGCGCATGGCTTCCGGCCGCCCGGTGAAGAAGATCGCCGTCTCGCTCAAGGGCGAGCAGGTCAAAGTGCGGCTGAGCTGAGGAAACGCGTCCATGTGGAAAATGTTGGGCCTGTTCGGAGTCAGCACCGTCGCCTGGTGGGGGCTGCTGTGGCTGGTGTTGCCGCAAAGCTGGCAGCGCATCAGCCCGTCGGCCATTCTGCTGCTGCACCTGGGGCCGCCGATGTTGCTCAGCGCCGGCGTCAAGCTATGGGGCTATCTGAAGGAAAAGCGCGCCAAGCAGGAAGAGGCCGAGCAAGAGAGCGCGGCCGAGGCCGAGCGCCAGTCCGCGCGCGAGGCCGCGCGCGAACGGCATCTGGCCGAGCTGCGCGAACGCCAGGCCGTGGTGGACTGCCGCTGGCTGTGGGCGCGCGCCGTGCCGGCCCATGGCGAGCCGGACTGGCTGGCGGAAGCGCCGGACGGCTGTCTGTGGTCCTGCCTGGACGCGGCCGACCTTGACGCCGACGAGGCGCTGGAAGGACTGCGGCCGCATGTGACCGAGGCCTTGCAGGAACTCTACGCCGTCGCGCCCGGCGCGGCCTGGCTGCCGCTGGTGATGGAAGTGGTGCCCAGCCTGTCCGGCATCGAACAGATCGCCGCGGTCAAGGAATGGCAGACGGTCGCCATGGCCGAAACGCTGGACGACGGCGAATGGCCGACGCCGGAAGCGCGCTTCCTGGCGGGCGCCGGCACCGGCACGGTGGCGGACCGCGCGCGGCAGCTGCTGCAACAACAGCCGGAACTGCCGGGCGTGATCATGCTGGGCGCCGACGCGCCCTTGCTGACGCGGGGCGGCGAAGAGCTGGACGAGAGCGACCCCGCCACGGCGGAACGCCTGCGCTGGCTGGGCAAGCCGGGCCTGGCCGTCGCCGTCATGCTGTTCCTGCGCGAGCAATTGCCGGAGCCCGATTTGGGCCCCGTCGCCGTGGCCGAGGGCGCCGATCCTTATCAGCCTTATTGGGAAAAAGACTTCAGCCGCGCGGGCGGCAGTTGGGGCGTGGTGCCGGCCCGTCATCAGGCCGGCCTGGCCGAGCTGCCGGTCTTGGCCCAATTGGGCCAGTCCAGCGCGGCCGCTGCGCCGCAGGAGCGTGCCTTGCAACTGACGCGGCAACTGCAACCAGTGCTGGACAACGCCTTGGTCAACGCCGCGCTGCTGGACTACCCGTTCAGCCCGGAGGACGCCAAGCCGGAAAACGATAAGGCGGCCAGCCTGGGCTGGCTGGTGCACAACGGCGGCGACGTAGACGCCGGCGGCGTGCGCCTGGCCGCCATCGCCAGCGCCTTGAACCGCCACGCGGTGGAGTTGCACCCCATCGACGAGGCCAGCAATCTGGCGCGGGAGTGGGGCGACGTCGGCGTCGCCGCCGACGCCATGCTGGCCGCCGCCGCCGTCAGCCACAGCGCGCGCCTGGCCGCTCCGGCCCTCATTACTCAATTCAGCAACGATCATGTGGCGCTGGCCATGGCCAGACCGCCGCGCGAGGAGGCCACAGCATGAAACGCGTGATCCGATTGGGCGACCCCACCGATCATGGCGGCAAAGTCGTCAGCGCCGCATCCAGCACCACCTTGTTCGGCAAGCAGGTCGCCTGCCTGGGCGACGCCGTCACCTGCCCGCAGCAAGGGCATGTCAACTGCACCATCGTGGAAGGCGACCCCAGCTGGGTGGTCGGCGGCAAGCCGGTGGCGCTGGAAGGCCATAAAGTCAGCTGCGGCGCCTCGCTGATCTCCACCATGCCGGAAGTCGGCAAGGGCTGATCGCAACACCTCTATATATAGAAGCCACAAAGCATGGAAAACATCGAACAAACAGTGCAGCAATTGCTGGTCCCCATCCCCGGCGGCTGGCCGGCGGGGGAGGACCTGGCTTACTCCACGCTTTTCGACCAGATTCGCGAAGCCCGCCGCAGCGACGACCCGGGCCTGTCCCAAGGCGATTGGGAACAGACGCTCAAAACGGCGGAATGGCCCAAAGTCATCCGCCTGTGCGAAGACGCGTTGAGTCAGAACAGCAAAGACCTGCAACTGCTGGCCTGGTACGCGGAAGCCCAGGTCCAGGCCAACGGCGTTCCCGGCCTGACCCTGGGCCTGGCCGCGCTGGAAGGCTGGCTGCGCCAATACTGGGACAGCGGCTATCCTGAACTGGACCCGCACGATCTGGACGAGCGCGTCGGCAAGCTGGAGTGGCTGAATCAGCAATTGGGCCTGGCCATCCGCAACGTGCCGCTGCTGAAACCGGAGTTCGGCGCTTACGGCTGGAACGACTGGCAGCAATCGCGTGACGTGGAAAACCTGGGCTTGAAAGACGCCGAATCCAAGGCCGCCGCCATCGCCGAGGGCAAGCTCTCCGGCGACGAGTTCGAAAAGAGCGCCAACCTGTCCGGCCACGCCTGGTTCCAGAGCCAGGCTGAGGCGCTGGTCCAGGCACTGGGCCGCTATGAAGCGCTGGACGAGCAAGTGGACCAGCGCTTCGGCGGCGAAGCGCCCAGCCTGGCGGAGATCCGCAACGGCATCTACGCCTGCCAGGATCTGGTGTTGCGCTACCGTCAACAAACCGCGCCGGCCGGCGTTACGCCGGCTCCCGTGGAACCCGCCGTGGAAAGAAAAGCCGTGACCCAAAGCTATAGCGCGCCCACCCCCGCCGCTTCGGCGGCGCCCGTCGCCTTCAACGGCCAGATCCGCAGCCGCCAGGAAGCGGTGCAGATGTTGAGCGAAGTCGCCCGTTACTTCCGCAGCAACGAACCGCATAGCCCGGTGGCCTTATTGGCCGAACGCGCGGCGCGCTGGGCCGAGATGAGCTTGGAAGAATGGCTGCTGCACGTGGTCAAGGACGATTCCACGCTGAATCAGCTGCAAGAACTGCTGGATGTGAGAAAGGATTAAGCGGTTTCAGGCCTCCGCAACCGTGCGGGCCGGCGAAGCGCCGGCCCGTTTTTCATGGTTCGGCGGGGTAGGGAAGGGGGGGGCGGCAAATACCCCTTTCGGATATTGCTTGTCGCATCAAGGGTTTGCCCTGCGAGGCCCGCTTTTGTTGAGGTTTTTCTCGCAAAAGGTGTTGACGGGTTTAGGGGGCTGACGTATAGTTCGCCTCCTCAGCAGACAGCGCAGCGACGGAAACGAAACGCAGCGATCTGCACCGATCTTTAACAGAACGAATA
>NZ_JBMDIQ010000044.1:0-15640 GCF_057808735.1 Chromobacterium sp. FG89
TGGTGATAGCAGCGGTCAGAGTGGTTTTACCATGGTCCACGTGACCGATGGTGCCTACGTTTACGTGCGGTTTGGTCCGCTCAAACTTTTCTTTTGCCATTTTGCAAAAATCCTTAATTAAAGAACATTAGATCGGGACTGACCGGACCTTTCGGCCCGGCCAGCCTCAGCGCGCATTACTTGCGAGCGGCCATTACGGCGTCGGCAACATGCTTCGGAGCTTCGGAGTAGTGCTTGAACTCCATGGAGTAAGTCGCACGACCCTGGGTAGCGGAACGCAGGTCGGTGGAGTAACCGAACATCTCGGCCAGCGGTACTTCGGCCTTGATCTTCTTGCCACCCAAACCATCGTCGTCCATACCCTGAACGATGCCGCGACGACGGTTCAAGTCGCCCATTACATCGCCCATGTACTCTTCCGGAGTTTCCACTTCCACCGCCATCATCGGCTCGAGGATGCACGGACCGGCGCGGCGCATGGCTTCTTTGAATGCCAGGGAGCCCGCCAGTTCGAACGCGATCTGCGAGGAGTCGACGTCATGGTAGGAACCGAAGGTCAGACGCACGGTAACGTCAACCACCGGGAAGCCGGCGAGAATACCGCTGGACAGGGTGTTCTGAATACCCTTGTCCACGGACGGAATGAATTCACGCGGAATCACGCCACCCTTGATCTCGTCGACAAACTTGTAGCCATTGCCTTCGCCGGACGGCTCCAGGGTAATGACTGCATGGCCGTACTGACCCTTACCACCGGACTGCTTGACGTGCTTGCCGTCAACGTCGGTAACGACTTTGGTAATGGTTTCGCGGTAAGCCACTTGCGGAGCGCCAACGTTGGCTTCAACGCCAAATTCACGCCGCATGCGGTCAACCAAAATTTCCAGGTGCAGTTCGCCCATACCGGAAATAATGGTCTGGCCGGATTCTTCGTCGGTACGCACGCGGAACGACGGGTCTTCCTTGGCCAGGCGGTTCAGGGCAACGCCCATCTTCTCCTGGTCGGCCTTGGTCTTCGGCTCAACGGCAACGTGAATCACCGGCTCCGGGAACTCCATGCGCTCCAGGATGATTTCGGCGTTCAGATCGCACAGGGTTTCGCCGGTGGTCACTTCTTTCAGGCCGATGGCGGCGGCGATGTCGCCGGCACGCACTTCTTCCAGCTCGATACGGTCGTTCGCCATCATCTGCACGATACGGCCGATACGCTCTTTCTTGCCCTTGATGGAGTTCAGCACGGTATCACCGGACTTCACCACACCGGAGTAGACGCGGAAGAAGGTCAGCTGACCAACGTACGGGTCGTTCATCAGCTTGAACGCCAGAGCCGAGAACGGCTCGTCGTCGGAAGCGTGACGCTCGGCCGGCTTGCCGTCGGTTTCACCCGCGATGGCCGGAATGTCGATCGGCGCCGGCAGCAGTTCAATCACGGCGTCCAGCATGCGCTGAACACCCTTGTTCTTGAACGCGGAGCCGCACAGCATCGGCTGAATTTCGCAACGCAGGGTACGCTCGCGCAGGCCGGCGATGATTTCTTCCTCGGTCAGCGTTTCGCCGCCCAAGTACTTGTCCATCATCTCGTCGCTGACTTCAGCAGCGGCTTCGACCATTTTCTCGCGCCATTCTTCGGCCACGGAAACCAGATCGGCCGGGATGTCGCCGTATTCGAATTTCATGCCCTGGGACGCTTCATCCCAGATGATGGCCTTCATCTTCAACAGATCAACCACGCCGGTGAAACCATCTTCAGCGCCGATAGGCACAACGATGGGCACCGGATTGCCGCGCAGGCGAGTCTTCACCTGTTCAACCGCACGGAAGAAGTTGGCGCCTTGACGGTCCATCTTGTTCACGAAGGCGATACGCGGAACTTTGTACTTGTTAGCCTGACGCCATACGGTTTCAGACTGGGGCTGAACGCCGCCCACCGCGCAGTACACCATCACCGCGCCGTCCAGTACACGCATGGAACGCTCTACCTCAATGGTAAAGTCCACGTGTCCCGGGGTGTCGATGATGTTGAAGCGGTGCTCGGGGAACTGCATCCCCATACCTTTCCAGAAGGTGGTCACAGCAGCGGAGGTGATGGTAATGCCACGCTCCTGCTCCTGCTCCATCCAGTCGGTGGTGGCAGCGCCGTCATGAACCTCGCCCAGCTTGTGGTTCACACCGGTGTAAAACAGAATACGCTCGGTAGTGGTCGTCTTACCGGCGTCAATGTGAGCGGAGATACCGATGTTACGGTAACGCTCAATGGGGGTTTTCCTTGCCACGATCTACACCTTAAATAGTGGGTCTGCTTAGAAGCGGAAGTGCGAGAAGGCCTTGTTGGCTTCTGCCATACGGTGCACTTCGTCACGCTTCTTCATCGCGCCGCCACGGCCTTCGGCCGCGTCGAGCAACTCACCAGCCAGGCGCAGGTCCATGGACTTTTCGCCGCGCTTGCGCGCAGCGTCGCGCAGCCAACGCATGGCCAGAGCCATACGACGCGACGGACGTACTTCAACAGGAACTTGATAGTTGGCACCGCCTACACGGCGGCTTTTTACTTCAACAACCGGCTTGGCGTTGGCCAGAGCGGTGTTGAATACTTCCAGGGCATTCTTGCCGGATTTCTTTTCGATCTGTTCCAGAGCACCGTAGATGATGCGTTCTGCAACGGATTTCTTGCCATCGATCATGACTACGTTCATGAACTTGGACAGGTCCTGGGAACCGAACTTCGGATCCGGCAGGATTTCGCGCTTGGGGACTTCTCTGCGACGTGGCATGTTACTTCCTTAGATTATTCAGTTGAGCTTTGGCTCATGACTACCCAATGGAGCAGTCACTTACTAGACGACCCTGAGTGTTGATCAGGCCGCCTTGAGTGCAACCCAATTACTTGGGACGCTTGGCGCCGTACTTGGAACGAGCCTGTTTACGGTCTTTAACACCTGCGGTGTCGAGGGAGCCGCGAACGGTGTGGTAGCGAACACCCGGCAAGTCTTTTACACGACCGCCGCGGAGCAGCACTACGGAGTGTTCCTGCAGGTTGTGGCCTTCACCACCAATGTAGGAAATCACTTCGAAACCGTTGGTCAGACGAACCTTGCACACTTTACGCAGAGCCGAGTTCGGCTTCTTCGGAGTGGTGGTGTAGACACGGGTGCACACGCCACGCTTCTGCGGGCAGGCTTCCAGCGCAGGCACCTTGCTCTTCGCCTTGATGGCGACGCGGCCTTTGCGAACGAGTTGGTTAATGGTTGGCATTACTATCAGTTCCTAGTTGAAGCTCTCCAGCGGCAACACGCCGCCAGAAAGGACGGAGGATTATATTTTAGTCAACGTCCTACCGTCAATGAAAACAACGCCGCCCCATCACCTTAACCGTTGATAGGGCAGCGTTTTTTCAACACTTTGCGTCAGGGCCTTCCGAGGCGGGCAATTCCGCCCCTTTCCGGCCAAGACGACTAAGCGTTATTCGTTGCTGTCGAGCGCGTCGGCCGGGGCGATGTCGAAGAACTGAGCTTCGGCCGCTTCCAGCGTATGCTGCGTCGAACCGCGACGGGTGCGGTGGTAAGCCAGGCCGGTACCCGCCGGGATCAGACGACCGACGATCACGTTTTCCTTCAGGCCGCGCAAGTCGTCCTTCTTGCCCATGATCGCCGCTTCGGTCAGCACGCGGGTGGTTTCCTGGAAGGAAGCCGCGGAGATGAAGGAGTCGGTGGACAAGGACGCCTTGGTGATACCCAGCAGCACGTTTTCGTACTGCGCAGGCTCGCGGCCTTCCGCCAGCATCTTGTCGTTCATTTCCAGCGCGTCGGCGCGTTCCACCTGCTCGCCCTGGATGAACTCGGTGTCGCCGCTGTCGGAGATGATCACGCGACGCAGCATCTGGCGAATGATCACCTCGATGTGCTTGTCGTTGATCTTCACGCCCTGCAGACGATACACCTCCTGCACCTCTTGAACGATGTAGCGGGCCAAGGCCTCGATACCCTGCAGACGCAGAATGTCGTGCGGATCCACCGGACCGTCGACGATGGATTCGCCGCGGTTCACCACCTGACCGTCGTGCACCAGCACGTGCTTGTCTTTCGGGATCAGGTTTTCGTAACCGTTGCCCTCCAGATCGGTGATGATCAGGCGCTGCTTGCCCTTGGTGTCCTTGCCGAAGGAGATCGTACCGGTCACTTCCGCCAGCATGCCGGCGTCTTTCGGCGAACGCGCTTCGAACAGCTCGGCCACACGCGGCAGACCACCGGTAATATCGCGGGTCTTGGACGATTCTTGCGGGATGCGGGCCAGCACCTCGCCCTTGCCCACTTCCTGACCGTCGCGCACCGTGATAATGGCGCCCACCTGGAAGGTGATTGATACCGAGGCCTCGGAACCGGCCAGCTTCACTTCGTTGCCGTTGTCGTCCAGCAGCTTCACCAGAGGACGCAGCATCTTGGACTGCGAACCGGCGCGGCGCTTCGGATCGATCACCACCAGCGTCGACAGACCCGTCACTTCGTCGGTCTGCTTGGCTACGGTGTTGCCCTCTTCCACGTTTTCGAACTTCACGCGGCCCGCGTACTCGGTGATGATCGGACGGGTGTGCGGGTCCCAAGTGGCCAACACGGCGCCCGCCTTGATCACCAGACCGTCGGTGACCATCAAGGTCGCGCCGTACGGCACTTTGTGACGCTCGCGCTCACGGCCCATATCGTCGTGGATCACCACTTCGCCGGAGCGGGTGATGACGATCAGCTCGCCCTTGGTGTTCGCCACATAGCGCATCTGACTGGAGAAGCGCACGGTGCCGTTGGACTTGCCCTCCACCTGGCTGGCGGCCGCGTTTCGCGACGCCGCGCCACCGATGTGGAAGGTACGCATGGTCAGCTGGGTGCCCGGTTCGCCAATGGACTGGGCGGCGATCACGCCGATGGCTTCGCCGGCGTTGACGCGCTTGCCGCGCGCCAGGTCGCGACCATAGCACTTGGCGCACAGGCCGTAGCGGGTGTCGCAAGTGATGGCGGTACGCACCTTCACTTCGTCGATGCCCAGGCTGTCCACCACGTCCACCAGATGCTCGTCCAGCAGGGTGCCGGCTTCGATCACGGTCTCGCCGGTGGACGGATCCACCAGGTCGATCGCGGCCACGCGGCCCAGGATGCGGTCGCGCAGCGGTTCGATCACGTCGCCGCCTTGCAGCACGGCCTTCATGGTGAAGCCGTTGCTGGTGCCGCAATCGTCCTCGATCACCACCAAGTCCTGGGTCACGTCGACCAGACGACGCGTCAGGTAACCGGAGTTCGCGGTCTTCAAGGCGGTATCCGCCAGACCCTTACGCGCACCGTGAGTGGAAATAAAGTACTGCAGTACGGTCAGGCCTTCGCGGAAGTTCGCGGTAATCGGCGTCTCGATAATCGAGCCGTCCGGCTTGGCCATCAGACCCCGCATGCCGGCCAGCTGCTTGATCTGAGCGGCGGAACCCCGCGCGCCCGAGTCGGCCATCATGTAAATGGAGTTGAAGGATTCCTGATCGACTTCCTTGCCTTCGCGGTCCAGCACCTTCTGCTTGGACAGCTCGTCCATCATCGCCTTGGCGATCTTGTCGCCGGTGCGGCCCCAGATGTCCACTACCTTGTTGTAGCGTTCGCCCTGGGTCACCAGACCTTGACGGTACTGCTCTTCGATCTCTTTGACTTCCTTCTGCGCGTCGGCGAGCAGATCGACCTTCTTGGCCGGGATCTGCATATCGTCCACGCAAATGGAGATGCCGCCGCGAGTGGAGTAGGCGAAACCGGTGTACATCAACTGGTCGGCGAAGATCACGGTATCGCGGATGCCGCAACGGCGGAACGATACGTTGATCAGCTTGGAGATTTCCTTCTTCTTCAGCGCCTTGTTGATATGCTCGAACGGCAGGCCTTTCGGCAGGATGTCGGACAGAATGGCGCGGCCCACGGTGGTGTCGTAACGCTTGATCACCGGCTGGAACTCGCCCTGCTCGTCTTTTTCCCACTCGCGCAGACGCACGGTGATGCGCGTCGCCAGCTCAACCTGACGGGTTTCGTAGGCGCGATGCACTTCCTTGGTGTCCGCAAACACCATGCCTTCGCCCTTGCCGTTCACCTTGTCGCGGGTCATGTAATACAGACCCAACACGATATCCTGCGACGGCACGATGATCGGATCGCCGTTGGCCGGGGACAGCACGTTGTTGGTGGCCAGCATCAGGGTGCGGGCTTCCATCTGCGCTTCCAGCGACAGCGGCACGTGAACGGCCATCTGGTCACCGTCGAAGTCGGCGTTGAACGCCGCGCAGACCAGCGGGTGCAGTTGGATGGCCTTGCCTTCGATCAGCACCGGCTCGAACGCCTGAATACCCAGGCGGTGCAGCGTAGGCGCGCGGTTCAGCAGCACCGGATGCTCGCGGATCACGTCTTCCAGGATGTCCCAGACTTCCGGCACTTCCTGCTCGACCAGCTTCTTGGCCGCCTTGATGGTGGAGGCCAGACCCATCACTTCCAGCTTGTGGAAGATGAAGGGCTTGAACAGTTCCAGCGCCATTTTCTTAGGCAGGCCGCACTGATGCAGACGCAGGGTCGGGCCCACGGTAATCACGGAACGACCGGAGTAGTCCACGCGCTTACCCAGCAAGTTCTGACGGAAACGACCGCCCTTGCCCTTGATCATGTCGGCCAGCGACTTCAGCGGACGCTTGTTGGCGCCGGTCATCGCCTTGCCGCGACGGCCGTTGTCCAGCAGCGAGTCAACCGATTCCTGCAGCATGCGCTTCTCGTTGCGCACGATGATGTCCGGCGCGCGCAGTTCCAGCAGGCGCTTCAGACGGTTGTTACGGTTGATCACGCGGCGGTACAGATCGTTCAGATCGGAAGTCGCGAAGCGACCGCCGTCCAGCGGCACCAGCGGACGCAGTTCCGGCGGCAGCACCGGCAGCACTTCCAGGATCATCCATTCCGGCTTCATGCCGGAACGTTGGAAGGCCTCCAGCACTTTCAGGCGCTTGGAGATCTTCTTGATCTTGGTGTCGGAGCTGGTGGCCTTGAGTTCGGCGCGCAGGGTCTCGATCTCGCTGTCCAGGTTCAGCTTCTTCAGCAATTCCTTGACCGCTTCGGCGCCCATCATGGCGACGAACTCTTCACCGTACTGGTCTTCCTTGTCCAGGAAGTCCTCTTCGGTCAGCAGCTGACGGTATTGCAGCGGGGTCATGCCCGGATCGGTCACCACGAACGCTTCGAAGTACAGCACGCGTTCGATGTCGCGCAGCGTCATGTCCAGCACCATGCCCAGACGCGACGGCAGCGACTTCAGGAACCAGATGTGCGCGGTCGGGCTGGCCAGCTCGATGTGGCCCATGCGTTCGCGACGCACCTTGGACAAGGTGACTTCCACGCCGCACTTCTCGCAGATCACGCCGCGATGCTTCAGGCGCTTGTACTTGCCGCACAAGCACTCATAGTCCTTCACCGGTCCGAAGATGCGCGCGCAGAACAGGCCGTCGCGTTCCGGTTTGAAGGTACGATAGTTGATGGTTTCAGGCTTTTTTACTTCACCATAAGACCAGGAACGGATCTTGTCAGGCGAGGCGATGCCGATCTTAATCGCATCAAACTCTTCTTCTTGCGTAACTTGCTTAAAGAGGTCGAGCAGAGCTTTCATTGCGTCTCCAGTCAGGGGACAGGCGCGGCGGCTTGCCGCGCCCATTCAACCCAATCAATAACGTTCCAGGTCCATGTCGAGGCCGAGCGAACGGATTTCCTTCACCAGCACGTTGAAGGATTCCGGCATGCCGGCATCGATCTTGTGCTCGCCCTTGACGATGTTCTCGTACACCTTGGTACGACCGGTCACATCGTCCGACTTCACGGTCAGCATTTCCTGCAGGGTGTAGGCGGCGCCGTAAGCTTCCAGCGCCCAAACCTCCATCTCACCGAAACGCTGGCCGCCGAACTGGGCCTTACCGCCCAGCGGCTGCTGAGTCACCAGCGAGTACGGGCCGGTGGAGCGCGCGTGCATCTTGTCGTCGACCAGGTGATGCAGCTTCAGATAGTGCATCACGCCCACGGTGACCTTGCGGTCGAAGGCTTCGCCGGAGCGGCCGTCGTACAGGGTCATCTGGGTCTTGGACTCATTAAAGCCCATTTTCTCGGTCAGCGGGTCCGCATCCGGGTAGGCCAGATCCAGCATGTGCTTGATCTCGGTCTCCTTGGCGCCATCGAACACCGGCGTCGCGAACGGCATACCCTTGCGCAGATTGTCCGCCAGGGCCAGCACTTCGTCGTCGCTCAGCGAGGCGATGTCTTCGACCTTGCCCGCTTCGTTGTAGATGCGCTCCAGATAGCCGCGCACCAAGGAAGCGTTCTGCTGATCCTTGATCATGCGGTCGATGCGCTCGCCGATACCCTTGGCGGCCCAACCCAGATGCACTTCCAGGATCTGACCGATGTTCATACGCGACGGTACGCCCAGCGGGTTCAGCACGATGTCGACCGGACGGCCGTCGCCCATGTAAGGCATGTCTTCGATCGGCAGGATGCGCGATACCACGCCCTTGTTGCCGTGACGGCCGGCCATCTTGTCGCCAGCCTGCAGGCGGCGCTTAACGGCCAGATAAACCTTGACCATCTTCTGCACGCCCGGCGGCAGCTCGTCGCCCTGGGTCAGCTTGCGCTTCTTGTCTTCGAACTTGAGGTCGAATTCTTCGCGCTTCTGCGCCAGGCTTTCCTTGATCAGTTCCAGCTGCTTGGCGATATCTTCATCGGCCATGCGGATGTCGAACCAGTCGTGCTTGGACGGCAGATCGGCCAGGTATTCCTGATCGATCACAGTGCCTTTCACCAGACGCTTCGGACCGCCGTTGGCCACTTTGCCGACGATCAGACGCTCGATACGGCTGAAGGCGTCGTTGTCGAAAATACGCAGCTGGTCGTTCAGGTCCAGGCGATAGCGCTTCAGTTCCGAATCGATGATGGACTGGGCGCGCTTGTCGCGCTCAATGCCTTCGCGGGTGAATACCTGAACGTCGATCACGGTGCCCACGGTGCCGGTCGGCACGCGCAGCGAGGTGTCCTTCACGTCGGAAGCCTTCTCGCCGAAGATCGCGCGCAGCAGCTTCTCTTCCGGGGTCAGCTGGGTTTCGCCCTTAGGCGTCACCTTGCCCACCAGCACGTCGCCGGCTTCGACTTCGGCGCCGATGTACACGATGCCGGATTCATCCAGACGGCCGGCCATGCGCTCGGACAGGTTCGGGATGTCGCGGGTGATTTCCTCGGGGCCCAGCTTGGTGTCGCGGGCAACCACGGACAGTTCTTCGATATGGATCGAGGTGTAGCGGTCTTCGGCGACCAGCTTCTCCGAGATCAGGATCGAGTCCTCGTAGTTGTAACCGTTCCACGGCATGAAGGCGATGGTCATGTTCTGACCCAGCGCCAGCTCGCCCAGATCGGTGGAGGCGCCGTCGGCCACCACGTCGCCGCGGGCGATGTGGTCGCCCACTTTCACCACCGGACGCTGGTTGATGTTGGTGTTCTGGTTGGAGCGGGTGAACTTGGTCAGGTTGTAGATGTCCACGCCCACTTCGCCGGCAACGGCTTCTTCGTCGTTGACGCGAACCACCACGCGGGTCGCGTCGACATAGTCGACCACGCCGCCGCGACGCGCCACCACGGTGGTGCCGGAGTCAACCGCCACCGAGCGCTCGATACCGGTGCCCACCAGGGCTTTTTCCGGACGCAGGCAAGGCACGGCCTGGCGCTGCATGTTGGCGCCCATCAATGCGCGGTTGGCGTCATCGTGTTCCAGGAACGGAATCAGCGAAGCTGCGACGGACACCACCTGACCGGTGGCCACGTCCATGTACTGCACGCGGTCCGGAGTCGCCAGAATGGTTTCACCCTTCTCGCGGCAGGTCACCAGCTCGTCGATCAGCGCGCCTTCTTCGCTCAGCTCGGCGTTGGCCTGAGCAATCACGTAGCGGCCTTCTTCGATCGCGGACAGGTAGTCGATCTCGTTGGTGACCTTGCTGTCCACTACCTTGCGGTACGGGGTTTCCAGGAAGCCGAACTCATTGGTGCGCGCATAGACGGACAAGGAGTTGATCAGACCGATGTTCGGGCCTTCCGGCGTTTCGATCGGGCACACGCGGCCGTAGTGGGTCGGGTGTACGTCGCGCACTTCGAAGCCGGCGCGTTCGCGGGTCAAACCGCCCGGGCCAAGAGCCGATACGCGGCGCTTGTGGGTGATTTCCGACAGCGGGTTGGTCTGGTCCATGAACTGGGACAGCTGCGAGGAGCCGAAGAACTCCTTGATCGCGGCGGACACCGGCTTGGCGTTGATCAGGTCGTGCGGCATCAGGTTGTCGGATTCCGCCTGATTCAGGCGTTCCTTGACCGCGCGCTCCACGCGCACCAGGCCGGCGCGGAACTGGTTTTCGGCCAGTTCGCCCACCGAACGCACGCGACGGTTGCCCAGGTGATCGATATCGTCCACTTCGCCGCGGCCATTGCGCAGTTCGGTCAGGATGGCGATCACGGACACGATGTCTTCAGTCGACAGCGTGCCTTCCATCACATCGCGACGCTCGGCGAACTTCTCGCCGATCAGCACCTTGAACCACTCAGGGGTCTTGTCGTCGAATTTGTACTGGTAGGTGCGCGAGCTGAACTTCATGCGGCCCACGCGCGACAGATCGTAGGTTTCTTCGCTGAAGAACAGACGCTGGAACAGCGCTTCCACCGCGTCTTCCGTCGGCGGTTCGCCCGGACGCATCATGCGGTAGATGGCCACGCGGGCCTGCAGCTGGTCCTGGATGTCGTCGGCGCGCAGCGTCTGGGAGATGTAGGAGCCCTGATCCAGATCGTTGGTGAACAACACTTCCACCTGCTGGATATCGGCCAGCGCCAGCTTGGCCAGCACTTCCTCGGTCACTTCGTCGTTGGCGCGCGAAATCAGCTCGCCGGTGTCGGCGTTGGCGACGTTGTGCGCCAGCACCTTGCCCAGCAGCGCGTCGGCCGGCACTTCGATGCGGTCCAGCTCAGCCGTCTGGATGTCGCGAATGTGCTTGGCGGTAATACGCTTGTCCTTGGCCACGATCAGCTTGCCGTCGGCGGCAACGATGTCGAACTTGGCCACTTCGCCCTTCAGACGATCCGGAACCACGCGCATGAACACGCCGCTCTTGGTCAGGTAGAAGGTGTCGAAGCTGTAGAACTCGGACAGGATTTCTTCGTTGGTGTAACCCAGCGCCTTCAGCAGGATGGTCACCGGCATCTTGCGGCGACGGTCGATACGGAAGTACAGCAGGTCTTTCGGGTCAAACTCGAAGTCCAGCCAGGAACCGCGGTAAGGAATCACGCGGGCGGAGAACAACAGTTTACCGGAGGAATGAGTCTTGCCGCGGTCGTGCTCGAAGAACACGCCCGGGGAACGATGCAACTGAGAAACGATGACGCGCTCGGTGCCGTTGATGATGAACGAACCATTGGTCGTCATCAGCGGGATTTCGCCCATGTACACTTCGTTCTCGCGCACTTCCTTCACCACCGGCTTGGAAGACTCTTTGTCGAAGATGGTCAGGCGGATGCGCGCGCGCAACGGAGCCGCGTAGGTAATGCCGCGCAGCTGGCACTCCTGCACGTCGAACGGCGGCTCGCCCAAGACGTAATGAGCGAAGTCAAGACGCGCATAGCCATTATGGCTGATGATCGGATAGATCGATTTGAACGCAGCCTGAAGGCCCACATCCCTACGCTGGTCAAGCGGCACACCCAACTGGAGAAATTCGGTGTAGGAATCAATCTGGGTCGCCAACAGGAATGGGACATCGAGAACACTGGCACGCTTCGCAAAACTTTTACGAATACGCTTCTTCTCAGTAAACGAATAACTCATAGAGTCTCCATCGAGGTGGGGTGGCGCAAGCAAGAAACCAAAAGTCAGCAGCCACGCTCAATAATTGCTGGCTTTTACCTTCTTCGTTTCGGCCAACTACAAGCGCAATAAGGCTGGCGGATTTCTCCGCCAGCCTCACCCTCTTTTTTCAAAGAAGATTATTTGATTTCAGCCTTAGCACCGGCTTCGGTCAGCTGTTTCAGGATGTCGTCGGCTTCAGCCTTCGCCACGCCTTCTTTCAGGGCTTTCGGAGCGCCGTCAACCAGATCTTTGGCTTCTTTCAGGCCCAGACCGGTGATTGCGCGCACAACCTTGATCACGCCAACCTTGTTGTCGCCAGCGCCAGTCAGGATAACGTCAAACTCGGTTTTTTCTTCAGCGGCAGCAGCGCCGGCGCCAGCCGGGCCAGCAACAGCAACAGCAGCGGCGGAAACGCCGAACTTCTCTTCGAACGCCTTAACCAGGTCGTTCAGTTCCATCACGGTCAGACCAGCAACGGCCTCGAGGATGTCTTCTTTGGTGATTGCCATGTGAAAATCTCCTGAATTCTATAAGAATCAAATAAGTTAAGCGGCTTCGGCTTGCTTCTTGTCGGACAGGGCGGCCAGCGCGCGGGCGAAGCCAGCGACCGGAGCCTGCATAACGTAGAGAAGCTTGGACAGCAGTTCTTCGCGGCTCGGGATGGACGCGAGCTCAGCAACCTGAGCGGCGTTCAGCACCTGGCCATCGTAGGAACCTGCTTTGACGATGATTTTGTCGTCAGCCTTGGCATATTGATGCAGCACCTTGGCAGCAGCTACCGGGTCGGTGGAAACAGCGTAAACCAGCGGGCCGACCATTTGGTCAGCCAGACCGGCAAACGGAGTGCCTTCCACAGCACGGCGAACCAGCGTGTTCTTCAGAACGCGCAGGTATACGCCATTCTCGCGCGCCTGAGCGCGGAGTTTGGTCATGCTGCTTACCTCGATGCCCCGATATTCAGCGATAACGAGGGTCTGAGCGTCTGCCAGCGTGGCAGATACTTCAGCTACGACCGCCTTTTTATCTTCGATATTGAGACTCAAGGTCTACCTCCTAGACTGAAATGAAGCGAAAGGATTTTCGCTTCGCTTTGCAGCGGCGACCTACATCAGGAGACATCATAAAGAACTGGTGCTCATGGGCGGAATTGAACCGCCGACCTCTCCCTTACCAAGGGAGTGCTCTACCCCTGAGCTACATGAGCTTGAACTTTGTTCAGAAGCCTGTTTCGGGTACACCATCTGCGTAGGGTGCGGACTTCCATACTGGCAAATCTGCGATTAAGCCTTGCGGCGCCTACGGTCTTTGACAACCTGGCAAGCGAACTTGCCAGCCCAAAGCCTTGGCGAGGCGGCGAACCGCCCCGCCAAACTCAAACAGCGATTAAGCGCTGATCGAGTTGGTATCTACACGAGCGCCGACACCCATGGTGCTGGATACGGCGATCTTTTTCAGATACACGCCCTTGGAAGCTGCCGGCTTGGCTTTCACCAGGGCATCAACCAGAGCGGAGAAGTTTTCACGCAGGGCTTCGGCTTCGAAAGAAGCGCGGCCGATGGTGGCGTGAACGATACCGGCCTTGTCGGTACGGTACTGAACCTGACCGGCCTTGGCGTTTTTCACGGCCTCGGCTACGTTCGGGGTCACGGTGCCCACCTTCGGGTTCGGCATCAGGCCGCGCGGGCCCAGGATCTGACCCAGCTGACCGACAACGCGCATGGCGTCCGGGGAGGCGATCACGATGTCGAAGTCCAGATTGCCGGCTTTAACCTGCTCGGCCAGATCGTCGAAACCAACGACTTCGGCGCCAGCGGCTTTAGCGGCTTCAGCGTTCGCGCCTTGAGCGAACACGGCAACGCGTACGGACTTGCCGGTACCGCGCGGCAGAACCACGGAACCACGGACCACTTGGTCGGATTTACGCGGATCCACGCCCAGATTCACGGCCACGTCGATGGACTCGTCGAATTTGGCGGTGGCGGCGGCTTTCACCAGGGAGATCGCTTCGTCGATAGCGTACAGCTTGTTGCGATCAACGCCAGCCTTCAGAGCTTGCAAGCGCTTGGAAACCTTAGCCATTACACGCCCTCCACTTCCAGACCCATCGAACGGGCGGAGCCGGCGATGGTGCGAACAGCGGCGTCCAGATCGGCAGCGGTCAGATCCGGCTGCTTGGTCTTGGCGATTTCTTCCAGCTGAGCGCGAGTCACTTTACCCACCTTGTCGGTATTGGCCTTGGCCGAACCGGACTTGATGCCAGCAGCCTTCTTCAGAAGGATGGTGGCCGGCGGGGTCTTCATCACGAAGGTGAAGGACTTGTCCGCGAATGCGGTAATCACTACGGGAATCGGCAGACCCGGCTCAACGCCTTGGGTCGCGGCGTTGAACGCCTTGCAGAATTCCATGATATTCAGACCACGCTGACCCAGGGCCGGACCGATCGGCGGCGACGGGTTGGCTTTGCCAGCGGGCACTTGCAGCTTGATATAGCCGACAATTTTCTTTGCCACGATTAAACTCCTAGTTTGGGTATAGCGCGAGCGTCAACTCGCTTCCCGACGAAAGCGCAACAGTATACACGCTTAAAAAAAGCTTGCCAAGAGGCAGGCTTACAACTTCTCAACCTGACTGAATTCGAGCTCAACCGGGGTGTCGCGACCAAAAATCTGCACCGACACGCGCAGCTTGTTGCGCTCGTAGTTCACCTCGTCGACCGAACCGTTGAAGTCGTTGAACGGGCCGTCGATGACGCGCACCTTCTCGCCCACTTCGAACAGCACCTTCGGCTTCGGCTTTTCCACGCCCTCTTGCATCTGCTGCATGATGGCCTCGACTTCCTTCTTGGAAATCGGCGCCGGGCGGTTGGCGGTGCCGCCAACAAAACCGGTCACTTTCGGCGTGCTCTTGACCAGATGCCAGGTATCGTCAGTCATTTCCATCTCGACCAACACATAGCCCGGGAAAAACTTGCGCTCGGTAATGGAGCGACGGCCATTCTTGACGTCGACAACCTCTTCCACCGGCACCAGGATTTGACCAAATTGATCGGCGACATGAGAACGCTCGATGCGCTCGCGCAACGCCTTTTGCACGCTTTTTTCAAAGCCAGAATAAGCGTGAACCACATACCAGCGCATTGCCATTATTTACCTCGACCGAGAATCACATCATAAAACAACCAGGACAGACTGGAGTCCACCAACCACATGAACAAGGCCAGCACCAGCACGAAAACAAACACCATGCCGGTCATCTGCATCGCCTCTTTGCGAGTGGGCCACACCACCTTGCGAGCCTCGACCAGAGACTCGTTGGCGTAAGTGACGAAACTCTTGCCCGGCTGCGACAGCCAAACCGCCCCAACCGCCAGAATCACGCCGGCCACAAACGAAAGCGCGCGCAAAATACCCTGGTCCGCCGGAATCATGTAAAAGCCGACGATACCGGCCGCCACCAGCAAACCGGCCAGCGCCAGCTTGATTTTATCTTGCATTTCCATGTCGATATCTTCTCTTGCGCGTATGCGACAAAAGACCAACCGGCGCACAAGCGCCGGCTGGTCTTAATTGGCAGGCCAGGAGGGTCTCGAACCCCCAACCCTCGGTTTTGGAGACCGATACTCTACCAATTGAGCTACTGGCCTTTAAACCTGATTAAGCGATGATCTTAGCTACCACACCGGCGCCGACGGTACGACCGCCTTCGCGGATGGCGAAACGCAGACCATCTTCCA
>NZ_JBMDIQ010000045.1:0-12908 GCF_057808735.1 Chromobacterium sp. FG89
CCTGGTTGAAGGCGGAGGCGAAGCTGGCGAGCAGGGTGCTGAGGTCCATGGGGCGCTGTCAGGCTGGGTCAGCCTTGTACCTTGTAAACGTTGGAGGAGAGTTGCAGGGTGGCGTCGAAGGTGACCGGCGGCCGGTGCGGATGCACTTTCAGCACCGCGTCGACGCGGAAGCGCAGATGGCGCTCCATCTCGCGCGGCGCGTCCAGGTTCACCCGCACGCGGGACAGCCGCGGCTCGTGCACTTCGATGGCGCGGCGCAGTTGCTCGCGCAGCAGTTCCCGGTCTTGCGGATTGAGCAGGCTGATGCCGGATAGGTCCGGAATGCCGAAGCTCAACATGCTGTCGTGGGCCTGCGGGTACATGTCGAACAGTTCTTGCAAGGGCGCGAGCCGGGTGTTCAGCAGCGCTTCCAGATCCCGCGCCAGCGAGCGCTTGATCTGCGGCAGTTCGTACAACATGGTTTCCGCGCCGTGGCTGTTGTCCGGCTGGTCGTCCAGCAGCCGGTCCAGCACCGACGGCAGGATCTGGGCGTGGCGGCTGCTGTGCATGGCTTACAGGCCGAAAATGGATTGGAGCTGGTTGGACAGCAGCCAGCGGTAGGCGACGAAGATGCCGGCGCCCACCACGGCCAGCAGGGCGAAGTACAGCCACAGCGGCAGTTCATGGCGGACAAAGGCCTGGAAGCGTTGCGGCAGCTGCCAGTTGGGCGCGAACTCGGCCTTGCCGCCGCGCACTTGCTGGATTTCCTGGCCCAGCTTATGGGTCAGGTAGCCCAGCTTTTCCTGGCCTTCCAGCAGGTATTTGCCTTGGAAGCCCAGCAACTGGCAGGTGTAGAACACTTCCAGCGGCTCGATATGAGCCGCCGGGTCCAGACGCAGTTGTTCCAGGCGGTTGAAGAAGCCCTCGCCGGCCAGATGCTCGCCAAACAGCCGCAGTTGCAGCGGCATGCGCTCCCATTCGTCGCGGATGTCGAACTCGGAGGACAGAATGATCTCGTCCATCAAGGCGCAAAACGCGTACTTGGAGTGGTTGATGGCGTTCTGGTCCTTGCCGAAGTTGCGCGCGTTGCGCTCGTACTGGTTCAGAAACTGGTCGACGCGGCGGTTGAACTCCACTGCGCTGCTGGGGGCGTTGCCGTCCCGGAGCAGGAACAGCAGGTAGATGCCGTCTTCCAGCATTTCGCGCAGGGTGGGCGCCGAGGCGGAGGCTACGGCCAGCGGGCGTTCTTGAAGAGTTGCGGCGGTTTGGTTCATGGCGGCCTCAGCGGAATACGGCGATCAGTTCAAGCGTCAGGTTGGAGAGCGTCTGCGGCATATAGATGCAGATGCTGCGCGATTGCAGCATGCGGCCGAAGATCTCGCCGTGCGGCTCCAGCGCGAAATAGTGGTTGCCCACGCGCACCGGAATGGCGGACGGCGTTTGCGCCGCATGGCTGAGCGCCACGCCGCGCATGGCGGAGTTGAGGATTTTTTCCACGTCGTCCGGCGCGCCGATCTTCATCTTCAGCGGCACGCTGTCGATGATCTGGCTGGCCGGCAGTTCGCTCTGCACCGACAGGTAGTAATCGACGTTCTCCAACAGGCGGTCGCTTTCCAGCCGGCCGATGTAGAAGGACGGCTTGGGCGAATGCAGCGGGATGATGGCGTAACGCGAGGAGATCACGGTTTCCAGCAGTTCGCGGATCTGCGTGTCCAGCGCGGCCAGCACGGCGTGCAGGTCGTCGTGGCGATAGGCCGGGATGTCGGACAGGGTGTAATGGGTGGAGAAGGTCTGCAGCTCGCCGCAGAATTCGGCCAGCGCCAGATACAGCTCTTCCGGATGCAGCGGGCTGGACAGCGACAGGTGGCGCAGTTTGGCGAAGTTGCGGTTGACGGTGTGCAGCAGCCAGAAGGAGCTGATGTCGCTGGAGCTGTACTCCATCACGTTCTTGGCGCGTTCGCGCTGGCCGCCGGACAGCGCCTGGTTCTTGACCAGCAGGATGTCCAGCAGGCGGCGCAGCATGTGGCTGACCTCGCGCGAGCCTTCCACTGTGGCCAGCGGGGGAATGAAGCCGCCGCCCAGGCCCCATTGGCCGGTGGCGTCTTTTTCCAGCCGGCACAGCGGAATGGCGTCGTAGCCGTCGCGGTTCTCTTCCTCGATCATCAGCCGCACGTCCAGCTCCAGCGTGGACAGATCGGCGTCCAGCGCCTGGGTGTAGAGATCGGCCACTTCCGCGCTGGCGCTTTGGAAGCGAGTGGGGCGGGACATGAGCTCGCCGTTGCGGGTGTTGCCGCCGTAGGGCTGCATATGGGCGAGACAGGCGTAAAGCGTGGTCTTGATGCCGGCTTGCGGCAAGGTGTTCAGATCGCGGGACAGCGGCAGCGGCGCGCTGGCCGGCGCCTGGAACAGCGTGCCGTCCCGGAACAGGATGGACAGCCCGTCGATGCGGACGGTGCCGCCCTTGAGCGCCTGCTCGTCCAAGACGATGTGTTGCAGGCCCCAGCCGTGGCGTTGGCTCAGTTGCTGCCGCGCGGCGACGTGCTGCTCCAGCAAGAGGGTTTGCTGTTGAAAGTGCTGCGGGCGCAGGAACATGCCTTCGCCCCAGAGCACTCGTTTGGCTTGTTGCATTACTGATACACCTTGTCTGGAAATCTACTTCAATCTCAATTGCGCCTGGAAATTCATCGGCTTGTCAGCCGGGCCTGGCCGCCGCGGGCGAAGAAGCGCATGGGCTTTGAGCCACGTCATGGCCGGAACGGCCCGCATCCGGTAATAACACCCTGTTCAAACTGTGTACACGATCGCTAAAATGCGCGACATTTTGCAGCAAGAGCGGCGCCCTTGTCATGCAAAAGAGTTTGTTAATTTTCAGCGTCGGCCCGGCGCCGCGGCAGGCTTCAGTTTCGGCTGCCGGCGCAGTCCGCTTTGGCGGACGCGGACTGGCCGGGCAGGGTCAACGCTTTGGGTTTGATGGCTTCCAGGTGGCAATCGGCGGCGCGGAAGCTCAGGTCTTTGCTGCGGACGGCGTCGGCGTCGTACAACAGGCGCCAGAAGTGGGCGTCCGGACGGCGGAAAAAGCCGACGACGCCGATGAACTGAGCGTCTTTTTCAATGGTGACGTCTTCTAGCGTCACTTTACCACCTGGCAAAAAGGTCAGTTCTTTGCTGTTGATCAGACTGTCGCCCAGCAGTTCTGATTCAGGCTTGCCGCTGGACAGGGCCTCCATGGTCAGGCGGTTGAAAGCCTGCTGGTTTTTGAGCTGGTAGACATGCACCACCACGGACAGCGGTTTGCCTTTGGCGTCGCGGTTTAGCGACGGGCTGCCTTCCGCTTTGATGTCGATGGTCTTGGTGCTGGAACAAGCGGTCAGAGAGGCTATGGCGATGGCGTAAAATAGGGCGCGGGCCCGTTGCCAGCTGGGGCGTTTTTTCATCATGACGGCGGTTCCTAACGATTGGATTTGTGACTATCTGCTATCGAAAGTATCCCAAATTTTTGGTTTAATTGGAATGCATGCTCCGTCGCAAATTGATTTGCATACGGCGGTTAAAATCAGAGATCGGGTAGCTCAAGCTATTGATTTAAATTGTAATGTCATTTATCGTCTCGCGTCAAAATGCATTTGAACTATATCTTGCCGATCCTGGTGCTTGGCATCGTTTTGCTCCTGTCCTGGCTGGGCTGGAAATTCTTCTTGGGACAGCCCCGCATCTTGGAAGGGAGCCGCTCGCCAAAGCCTGTTCTGCCTGGGGCGGAGGCTTTGGCTGGAGCCATGGCCGCAGGGTCGGAAACACTGACTGAAAAGCGGGCGGTGAGCGCCGCTTTTTTGCGTGCGTCGCGCCGGGCGCCCAGCGCCGCTGCGCGTTACTGGCGGGTGTGGCTGCCGGTGGTGTCGCTGTTGCTGGTGGCCCTGGCGGTGGCGATCACGCTGAAATTGAATCGTTTTCATCGCAGTCCCGAGTTCGAAGCGGCAGAATATGCGCAGGGCATAAGAATTAAGCAAACGCTGTTGGAAGAAAAACTGGTGCCCCCGCCGCCACTTCCGCCGGAAGCTTTTGTCAACGTCATAGCGGAGCGCCCCAGCTTGGGCCATGCGGACAGGGACTGGAGCAAGCTGAATCCGGAGTTTGTGCAGGTGGTGCTGCGGGTGATGGAAAAAATGAAGGCCAGGGGCTTCCCCATGGTGCTGCTGGAAGGCTATCGCAGCCCGGAGCGCCAGGACTCGCTGGCCGGGCAGGCCACGCTGGTGACCAAGGCCAAAGGCGGACAGAGCAAGCATCAATACGGCCTGGCGGTGGATTTGGCGCCGATCCGCGAAGGCAAGGTAGTGATATCGGAACGCGATCCCTGGGCGATGCAGGCTTACAACGCGCTGGGGGAAGAGGCGACGGCGGCCGGCCTGACTTGGGGCGGCAACTGGAGCTTCAAGGACTTCGGGCATATCGAGCGCTCAGGCTCGCTGAAGTCCCTGCTCAAAAAATAACGGTTTAAAAGAAGGTGGTGGGTGTTTATGAAAGGTTGGCTGCGTCACGCCAAAGTGGCTTCGGCAATCGGGTTCCTGATCCTGATCGCTTTGATCTGGTTCCTGGGGCCGTGGTTGGGCTTGGAGTCGCTGGAGGCCCGTTTGGGCTGGATTATCGGCGTCATGTTGTTTTGGGTGCTGACCCTACTGGTGGGCCAGGTATTGGCGCGCCGCGCCGGCGGCCTGCTTGAGCGCATGCTGCGCAAGCAGGCGGACGAGGCGGTCATCAACGCCAGCTCCGACAAGCGCGCCGAGGTCACCCTGCTGCGCCAGCGGCTGCTGGGGGCGATCGACACCCTGAAGAAATCCAAGCTGGGCAGCGCCAGCGGCAGCGCCGCCTTGTACGAGCTGCCGTGGTACATGATCATCGGCCACCCGGCGGCGGGCAAAAGCTCGGCCATCCTGCAGTCCGGCCTGACCTTCCCCTTCAGCGACAAGAGCGGCATCCAGGGCGTGGGCGGCACCCGCAACTGCGACTGGTTCTTCTCCACCGAGGGCGTACTGCTGGACACCGCCGGCCGCTACGCCACCCAGAGCGAAGATAGGGTGGAGTGGCTGGAATTCCTCAAGCTGCTGAAAAAACACCGGGCCAAGGCGCCGGTCAACGGCATCTTGATCGCCATCAGCCTGCCGGAGCTGGCGCAGCACCATAGCGAAGGCTTCACCCTGTACGCGCGCCAGATCCGCGAGCGCATTCACGAGGTCTGCAACACCTTCGGCCTCTTGGTGCCCATTTATCTGGTGTTCACCAAGCTGGACCTCTTGGGCGGTTTCGCCCAGTTCTTCCAGGACGCCAGCGACGAGGATCGCGCCAGGGTCTGGGGCGCGACGCTGAGCGCGGACCAGGGCACGGGCTTCGACGTGGCCAATGTGACCGGCCAGCAGTTCGAGCTCCTGTACCGCGGCCTGGTGCAGGCCGGCGAGGAAAAACTGATCCAGTACCGCGGCGATCAGGTCAAGCCGGCCCATTTCGCCTTCCCCATCGAATTCCACGGCCTGAAAGAGGCGGTGGTCAAATTCGTCAAACTGCTGCACGAAGAAGACCCTTACCACGCGCGGCCTTTGCTGCGCGGTTTCTATTTCACCAGCGCCCTGCAAGAGGGCGTGCCGCGCATCGTGGCCGCCAATCGCGTGCAAGGCCAGTTCGACCTGAGCCAGGGCGGCCAGGAGATGAAGCAGGCGCCGGCGTCTTACAGCTACTTCCTGCGCAATCTGTTCCGCGACGTGCTGTTCCAGGATCAACACCTGATCTCCCGGCAGACCAAGCCCAGCGGCAGCCGCTGGCGTCTGTTCGGCATGGCCGCCGGAGTGTTGTCGCTGGCCGCGCTGGCCAGCTTCTGGACCTGGTCCTTCATCGGCAACCAGCATTTGCTGGACGAGGTGAAGGCCGAGCGCGCGCAGGCGCAAAAGCTGGCCGCCAGCGGGCAGCTGTACGACAAGCTGCGTTCGCTGCAGATCCTGCAGAAGCGCCTGGAGGAATTGCAGTCCTACCGCAAGAACGGCGCGCCGTGGCAAGTGGGCCTGGGCCTGTACCAGGGCAAGGAGCTGGAGCCGCAACTGCGCCGCGAGTATTTCGCCGGCCTGAAGGAAGCGATGCTGCGCCCGGTGCAGCGCAATCTGGAAACCACGCTGGTGGCCCTGAAGCCGGAAGCGCCCGCGCCGACGCCCGCGCCCGCTCCGGTGGTGAGCGAACCGCCCAAGCCGGCCGCGCCGGCTCCGGCGCCGTTCAAGCCCAAGCCTAAAAAGCACGCGCCGCGCGGCGGCTTGCCCAATATCAACTTGAGCGCGCTGGATTGGCCGCAACGCGCCACCACGGCCAAGCTGGAAGCTTCCGCCGCGCAAGGTGAGACCGCCGCTGCGCAACGCAATCCGCAGCAGTTGGACGCCAGCTACAACGCCTTGAAAACCTATCTGATGCTGCACGAGCAGAAGCGCATGGACGAAGCGCATCTGATCGACCAGCTGCCGCGCTACTGGCGGCCTTATCTGGAAAGCCAGCGCGGCCAGTATTCGGTGGAAGAGGTGATGGCGGTGGCCGAGAAGCTGGTGGCCTTCTACGTCAGCCAGATCAAGGAAGCGGACCTGCCGCTGATTGACAACAACGCCAAGGTGGTGGGCGAGGCGCGCGAGGTGTTGCGCGGCTCCTTCAAGCGCCTGTCCGCTCAGGAGCGGGTGTTCAATGAGATCAAGGCCCGCGCCAACACCCGCTTCGCGCCGCTGACTGTGGCGCGGATCCTGGACAACCGCGACCTGGACGTGATGGCCGGCAGCCAGATGGTGGAGGGCGCTTACACCCGCGAAGCCTGGAACGGCTACGTCAAAGCCGCGATCGACGAAGCCAGCAAGGGCGAAATCCGCAGCGACGACTGGGTGCTGGCCTCGTCCTCTCAGGACAATCTGGGCCGGGACGGCGACGTGGAGAAAAACCGCGCCGCGCTGGAAGCCCTGTACCGCGGCCAATACGCCGCCGCCTGGAAGAAATTCCTGATCGGCGTCACCACCCGCGACTTCAGCAACCCGGCTCAGTCCGCCTCCGCGATGGCGCGGCTGTCCGACAAGCAAAGCTCGCCTATCAAGCTGGTGCTGGCGCGCGCGGCGATGGAGACGGCCTGGGACAACCCGTCCGAGCTGAACCGCTCGCTGGAAAACGCCAAGCAGTCGATGCTGGAAAAAACCGCGGAATTCCTCAAGGGCGGCAGCGCGCCGGCCCAGGCGGACAAGGCCAAGCTGTACGGCGAAGTGGGCCGCCAGTTCGCCGGCGTCGCCCAACTGGTCAAGGGCGACAATCCGCCGATCAACGCCTACCTGGATCAGCTGGCCAAGCTGAAAGCCAAGCTGGCGGCGATCTCCAGCACAGACGAGCCCGGCCCGCAGGCGCGCGCCGCCTTGCAGGCGACCCTGGGCGGTTCCGGCTCGGAGCTGGGCGACACCGCCTCCTTCGTCGACAACACCCTGCTCAGCCAGGTCACGCCGGAAACCGGCGAGATGGTGCGGCCCATGCTGGTGCGTCCGCTGACCCAGTCCTACAACGCCTTGCTGGGACCGGTGGCCAACGACATCAACCAGGCCTGGGCCAATGAAGTGCTGCCGCAGTGGAAGCAGCTGGCCGGCAAATACCCGTTCGCGGATTCCAGCAACAGCGCCTCGGTGGCGGAGATCAGCCGCTTCGTCAAAGCCAACGACGGCACGCTGGACAAATTCATCAACAAATACCTGAACGGCCTGGTGCAGAAGAAGGGCGACCAATTGGTGCCGCGCGCCTGGGGCAATATGGGGGTCAAGTTCAACCCGGCCTTCCTGTCCAGCGTCAGCAGCCTGTCCGCGCTGGCCAACGCCCAGTTGCAAGACGGCGAGAACACCCGCTTCGAACTGCAGCCGACGCCGACGCCGGGCCTGTCCGAAATCGTGTTTGAGGTGGACGGCCAGGAACTGCGCTACCGCAACGGCCCGCAGGCCTGGCAGCCGTTCACCTGGCCGGGCAACGGCCAGAACGCCGGCGCCCGCATCCAGGTGGTGTCCTACAGCGGCGCCAGCAGCGTGGTGGGCAACCAGCCGGGCCGCATGGGCCTGATGCGTTTGCTCTCCAGCGCCAAGGTCAGCCAGGACAGCCCAGACTCCGCCCAGCTCACCTGGAACCTGCGCAAGGCCGACGGCGAGGCGCAGACGGTGAAATTCAATTTCCGCATGGTTGGCGGCGTCAATCCGCTGCAACTGAACAAGCTGTACAAGCTGACCTTGCCTGAGCGCGTGACGCTTTAAGGGAGACACATAGTCATGGCGTTCAATTTCAAGCGGGCGCAGGAAACGCCTCCGCAATTCTGCATTTTCGGAAAATTGCCGCGCCGCGGCGATTTCGTCCGCGTCAACGCCACCCACCCGGCGGCCACCCAGCTGGACCAGCTGCTGGCGCAAAGCCTGGGCGGGCTGGAATCTGGTCCGGAGGCGGTGGAGCGCTACCGCGCGATGCCGGGCACCAGCTTCGTGCTGCGCAGCCGCGACCAGATGTGGCTGTCGCTGGGCGTGATGCAGCCCAGCCGCGACGAAAGCGGCCGCAATTACCCGCTGGTGGCGGCCTCGCTGATGCCTTGCGACGCGGCCTTGCCGCCGTTGTCGGTGCTGATGCTGGCCAACGAACTGTTCTTCTCCGGCCTTAAGGAGCAATTGAGCAGCGCCATCGACAACGCGGTGGAAATGCTGGCCTGCCGCCAGTTCCTGGAGGAGCAGTCGTTGTTCGGCATCTCCTCCGTGGCGGATCTGGATCTGGCGCAGCAGCTGCTGGAACGGCATCTGAGCGTGACGCCGGCCTCCCATCTGAGCCGGTTGTTGAGCGGCCGCGGGCTGCCGGACCTGGAGACGGTGCTGCTGGCCTTCACCTTCCACCATCAGCTGCTGCGCAAGTTCCAGGGCAGCCTGACGGCGCAGACCTATCTGCTGCCGCTGCCGGACCGCGACGGCGAAGACATGCTGGCCGCGGCCACCTGGCTGTCGCTGTACCAGGCGGCCACCGCTGGCCAGGCGGGACAGGCGGAGCAATGCCTGCTGATTCAGCGGCCGGAAGGCCGCTTCCTGGCCTTGCTGCCGGGAGATTTGAACGAACAGATCGTCGCACAGTGCTGGGGAGGGCAGTTGGACGCCCGCTTCATCGTCGACGTGGCCGAGCCGCACGCGCCGTGGCGCAACCACCAGGCCTACGCCGAAGCGGCTTACATCCTGGGGCGGAGGCTGAACGATCCGTCCATTTCGGTGGCGCAGCTGCGCGAGGTGGCGTCCAGCCTGTCGCGCAGCGTGGCCTGAGTAGTGGCGTAACACCGGAGCGGCCGGCGACATTCGCCGAGGCCGCTCCAATCAGAGCTTTGTGAACTTGAGAGAGAACCATCATGGCCAAAGAAAGCACACAGAAAAAACTGTCGCGGGTACGCCCGCCGCGCGTGCAGATCACCTACGACGTTGAAATCGGCGACGCCATCGAAACCAAGGAACTGCCCTTCGTGCTGGGCGTGCTGGGGGATTACTCCGGCCACAGCAAGGAGCCGCTGCCCAAGATGAAGGAACGCAAGTTCGTTCAGATCGACCGCGACAACTTCGACGAAGTGCTCAAGGGCATGGCGCCGCGCCTGGCCATCAAGGTGGACAACAAGCTGAAAGACGACGGCAGCCAGCTGGCGATGGAGCTGAACTTCGACGAACTGGCGGATTTCGAGCCGCAGAACGTGGTGGATCAGGTCGAGCCGCTGAAAAAGCTGCTGGACGCGCGCAAGCGCCTGGCCGACCTGCGCAACAAGATGGCGGGCAACGACAAGCTGGAAGAATTGCTGGACGAAGTGGTGCGCGATACGGAAAAGCTGAAGGCGATCAGCCAGGCCGCGCATCCGGACAAAGCGGGAGAGTGATAGATGAGCGCAGAACAACAACTTGAGGCCGGCGCGGCCGCAGCCCCGGCGGCGGCAGGCAGCCTGCTCGACTCCATCATCGAGCAAAGCCGCGTCGCCACCAACGACAACGAGAAGGGCCACACCCGCGACCTGATCGGCGAACTGGTCGACCAGGTGCTGGAAGGCAGCGTCAGCGTATCGCGCGATCTGTCCGCCAGCATAGACGCGCGCATCGCCGAAATCGACGCGCTGATCTCCTCGCAGCTGAACGAGATCATGCACCACAACGACTTCCAGAAGCTGGAAGCCTCCTGGCGTGGCCTGAAATACCTGGTGATGGAGTCCGAAACCAGCACCATGCTCAAGATCAAGGTGCTCAACGCCTCCAAGAAAGACCTGGTCAAGGACTTCAAGGCGGCGCCGGAGTTCGACCAGAGCGCGCTGTTCAAGAAAATCTACGAAGAAGAATACGGCACCTTCGGCGGCGCGCCTTACGCCGGCCTGGTGGGTGATTACGAATTCACCCGCCACCCGGAAGACTTCTACCTGCTGGACGAACTGTCCCACGTGGCCGCCTCCGCGCACGCGCCGCTGATCACCGCCGCTTCCTCCGGCCTGTTCGGCCTGGAGAGCTTCACCGACGTGGGCAAGCCGCGCGATCTGGCCAAGATCTTCGACACCGTCGAATACGCCAAGTGGAAATCCTTCCGCGAATCCGAAGACTCCCGCTACGTTGGCCTGGTCTTGCCGCATGTGCTGGGCCGTCTGCCCTACGGCCGTGACAATGTGCCGGTGGAGGAATTCGACTTTGAGGAAAACGTGGACGGCAGCACCCACGAAAAATACCTGTGGACCAACGCCTCCTACGCCTACGCCGCGCGTCTGACCTCCGCCTTCGCCCAATACGGCTGGCTGGCGGCCATCCGCGGCGTGGAAGGCGGCGGCCTGGTTGAAGGCCTGCCGGCCCACACCTTCAAGACCGACGACGGCGAAGTGGCGCTCAAGTGCCCCACCGAAGTGGCGATCACCGACCGCACCGAAAAACTGCTGTCCGATCTGGGCTTCATCTCGCTGGTGCACTGCAAGAACACTGACTATGCGGCCTTCTTCGGCGGTCAATCGGTGCAGAAGGCCAAGACCTACAACACCGATTCGGCCAACGCCAACGCGCGTCTGTCCACCCAGCTGCCCTACATCTTCGCGGTGTCGCGCATCGCGCATTACATGAAATCCATCATGCGCGACAAGATCGGCAGCTTCGCCTCGCGCCAGAACGTGCAGGACTTCCTGAACACCTGGCTGGCGCAATACGTGCTGCTGGACGACTCCGCCAGCCAGGAAGCCAAAGCCAAATATCCGCTGCGCGAAGCGCGCGTCGACGTGGTGGAAGTGCCGGGTAAACCGGGCGTCTATCGCGCCGCCGCCTTCTTGCGGCCGCATTTCCAGCTGGATGAACTGACCATTTCCCTGCGTCTGGTGGCGGAGCTGCCGCAGCCGGCGGGTTAAGGCTGGAGAGCCTGCGCGCGTCCGCCGGGTTCCGGCGCGGCGGCGGGCGCGGGCGTCTTTTGGAATGGGAGGCTCGCCTCCAATTTTTGACCTTTGTTCTAAGGAGAAGTAAATGGCTTTTGATGCATTCCTGAAAATTGACGGTATTCCTGGCGAAAGCAGCGACGACAAGCACAAAGACTGGATCGAAATCCAGTCCTTTGCCCACAAACTGGAACAGCCGGCCCAGGCTACCGCCAGCTCCGCCGGCGGCGCCACCGCCGAGCGCGTGAACCACGCCGCTTACGAAATCACCCACTTCCTGGACAAAGCCAGCCCGAAGATCTACGAAGCCTGCTGCAAGGGCCAGCACATCAAGGAAATCACCATCGAACTGTGCCGTGCCGGTGGCGACAAGGTGAAGTACATGGAGATCAAGATGGAGCAAGTCCTGATCGCCAAGGTTGAGCCGCACGGTTCCGCCAACGACAACGGCTTCCCCAGCGAAAAAGTGAGCTTCACTTACGGCAAGATCAAGTGGACCTACACCCAGCAGAAACGCGCTGACGGCGCCGGCGGCGGTAACGTCAGCTCCGGCTGGGACCTGACCGCCAACAAAGCGATCGCCTAAGTCTCAGTAGCGAAGAAGTGCCAACCCGCCCACTGCCCTGGGCGGGTTGCAAGAATCTGTTCAATGTCCGCGGCGTGCGCGAGACCTTGCACGGCGAGTACCGCTTCGGAATGCTCATGCGCCCTAGGGCCAGTCCGTTTCTTCCGCTGTTTTCGCCCTGTTTCGCTCGTGACCGCCGGGCTTTGAACAGACTCTAAGGCACCCCGGGGGCCGCCGCGCGCCGATTGGCCGCGGCGGGCTCCGGGATGTCCTTTACCCATGTCAAAGTCAATCCGGGAAGTAATGCTATGAAACGTTTGCTGATGGTCGCCGCGCTCGCCCTGTCGCTGGTGGGCTGCAAGACCAATCCTAACGCTCAACAAGCCTCCAACGACCCCGCCGTGATCAAGGCGGCGGAAGAGAAGGCCGCGCTGGACAAGGCCGTGGCCGCCAATATGGCCATAGACCCCAACCTGATCCCGTTTGAAAAAATGAGCCCCAAACTGTCCCCGGTGGGCGAGGCTCAACTGCAACTGCTGCTGCCCAAGCTCAAGACCGCCAAATCCATCCTGGTGCGCGGCCACTGCTACCGCGGCGACATCGGCAATGCCCGCGCCGCGGCGCAAACCCGCGCCATCGCCGTCAAGCAGTTCCTGAGCGACGCCGGCGTGCCGGCCAATAAAATCACCGTGCGTTACGACACCGAGCGTCAGCTGCACGCGGTGCGTCTGATCGCCAACTGAATCTCGGCGCCGGGCCGCCCAGCGCAAGCGGGCGGCCGGGCGTTTTCGGGTGCTTAAGCAAACCCGGCGCGGCCGCGCACGGTTTGCTTAAGGACTCGCCAATTGCGCAGTCGATTTGAATCAGGTTAACGCCATGGACCCCAGCACCCTGCTCGCCAGCTTCGCCTCCGCCTTCAACCAGGACCAGCGCCTGCTC
>NZ_JBMDIQ010000046.1:0-10050 GCF_057808735.1 Chromobacterium sp. FG89
GCCGGTGGTGACGCAGACGGTGAAGATGGCCTTGCCGAAGGAAAGCAATATCCCGCGCAGACCAAGCCGGAGAACATCGTGCTGGGGGTGGACACCGGCAACACCATCTACTGGAACACCACGCCGGTGAAGACGCAGGAAGAACTGCTGGCGCGGCTGGTGAAGGAGGCGAAGAAGGAGCCGCAGCCGGAAGTGCACATCCGCGGGGATCTGGCGGCGAAGTACAGCCCGATCGGCCGGATCGTGCTGGCGGTGCAGCAGGCAGGCATCGTGAAGATCGCCTTTATTACCGAACCGCCGCCGCGCAATTGAACGGGGACCTCGAAAAACCGTAGCGAGCGGCACGAGAGCAAGGCGCACCGCGCGGAGCGACCGAGATAGTACAAGTAGTACAGCGAGGGAGCGAGCACGGAGCAACGCAGCTATCGAGCCGCGCAGCAGGTTTGTCGAGGTCACCGAAGGAGAACGAAGATGGGAATGAATGTAGGCTCGTCCGACGACGAGCTGATGGTGGAGATGAACACCACGCCCTTGATCGACGTGATGCTGGTGCTGCTGATCATGCTGATCATCACCATCCCGATCCAGACGCACGCGGTGAAGCTGGACATGCCGGTGAGCAGTCCGGCGAAGCCGATGGAGAAGCCGGTGGTGGTGCAGATCGACATTGCGGCGGACAACGGGATCTTGTGGAACGGGGAGCGTTTGGCGAACCGGGAGGCTTTGGAGAAGAAGCTGACGGAAGCGGCGGCGCGGGCGCCGCAGCCGGAGTTCCACATCAAGCCGAACAAGGACGCGGGGTATGAGCCGGTGGCGATGGTACTGGCGGAATCTCAGCGTTTGGGGGTGACTAAATTGGGCATCGTGGGCTCCGAGCAGTTTGTGCAATGACATATGTTTAATGGATAGTGTTGTGGCATGATAACGGGCGGCCGCAGTCAGGCCGCCCAAATGCTTGGCTGAGGCTTGTTCGCCCACGTTTCACAACAACAAGACAATACGACCACACAATGGCATATCCCGCGGTGAAGCCTGTGGGATGATGCCGAGCGGCCCTGGTCCGGCCGCGCCGGCGCAAGGGGGAATCTTGCGTCGTTTCATCGTCCTGGATGCGCGGCCGCCGAGCCTGACGCGGCGGCCGATAGCGCGTGTCCGAGCCCCGCGTCGCAGGCGGCTCAACCATAGAAAAGAACAAAACAGATGAACACACGATTTGTCATAGTCCCGCTCTTGTCGTTGACGCTGGCGGCTTGCGGCGCCAAGCCGTCCGACCCGCCCAAGGAGGGCGCCGCCGGCAAGGCCGCGGCCTCCGCGCCGGTGGCGCGGGCGCTGTCCACCGCGGATGTGATGGCGGCCAAGCCGCGCGCGCTGGCGGCGACGATCGCCTTCACCGGATCGCTCAACGCGCTGACCAGCGGCACCGTGGCCGCCGAGGTGGAGGCACGGGTCAAGGAAGTGCGCGTGCGCGAGGGCGAGGCGGTCAAGCGCGGTCAGGTGCTGGCGGTGCTGGACGCCGAAGTGTTGTCGCAATCGGTGACGGAACAGAACGCCCAGGTGGCCAACACCGAGGCGCGGCTGCGCCTGGCCAAGGTCAAACTGGAAAAACAGCGCGAGCTGCTGCACAAGGGCTTCATCTCGCAGATCGCCTATGACGAATTCGACAGCGATTACCGGGTGAAGGAGGGCGAAGCCAAGGCCCAGGCCACCCAGCTGGCGCGCGCGCGCCGACTGCTGGCGGACACTCAGATCCGCGCGCCGATAGACGGCGTGGTCTACGAGCGCAAGATCAATCCGGGCGAAGTGGCCGGCAAGAACGCGGTGCTGTTCGCCATCGCCGACCTGTCGGTGCTGGAAATCGCCGCCACCGTTCCGGCGCGGCTGATCTCGCAGATCCAGCCCGGCATGCAGGCCGGCTTCAGCGTGGACGGCCTGGCCGAGCCGCAGCGCGGCGAAGTGGTGCGCATCAATCCGGTGGCGGTGGCGGGCACCCGCAGCTTCACCCTGTACATCCGCGTGAAGAACCCGGAATACAAGCTGAAGGCCGGGCAGTTCGCCAAGGGCGGCATTGTGCTGCGCCAGATCAACGACCAGATCGTGCTGCCGCTGCCGGCCATTCACGATCCGGACGGCCAGCCCTGGGTGCTGGTGGCGCGCCAGGGCCGGCTGGAGCGGCGGTCGGTGGAACTGTTGCTGCGTTCCGAGGCGGACCGGCTGGCGGCGGTGTCCGGGGTCAAGCCGGGCGAGCACGTGATCGCCGTGGACCTGGTGGGGGTGAAGGCCGGCGATCCGGTCTCCCTGCCGGGCAGCAAACTCTAAGCGGAGGGGCGCAGCATGTGGCTGACCCGAATCAGTGTCCGCAATCCCTATTTCGCCGCCGTGCTGATGATGACGCTGGTGGTGCTGGGCTTGTTTTCCTGGCAGCGGCTGGCGGTGGAGGAAATGCCGGACATCCGCTTCCCCATCGCCCTGGTGTCCACCGACTATCCGGGCGCCTCGCCGGAAGTGGTGGAAAGCGAAATCTCCAAGCCGGTGGAAGAGGCGGTCAACACCATCAACGGCATCAAGGAAATCCGCTCCTATTCCATGGAAGGCAATTCCACCGTGGTGGTGGAGTTCGAGCTGTCGGTGGATCCGGTGTCGGCGGTGCAGAACGTGCGGGACAAGATAGGCGCCATCCAGGGCCAGTTCCGCCGCGAGATCTCCGCGCCCACCGTGTCTCAGGTGGACCCCAACGACAACCCCATGCTGACCCTGGTGCTGACCTCGGACCAGACCCGGCCGCGCGAACTGACCACCTGGGTGGACAAGGTGCTGAAAAAGCGGCTGCAGATGGTGGCCGGCGTCGGCGACGTCAAGCTGATCGGCGGCGTGCGCCGCGAGATCCGCGTCGACGTGGACCCGGTGCGGCTGGAGGCCTCCGGCCTGTCCCTGCAGGACGTGGCCGACGCGCTGCGCGCCGCCAACCAGGATTTCCCCGCCGGCTCGGTGTCGGCGGTCAGCAAGGAGTGGGCGATCCGCGTCGCCGGCAAATTGAAATCCGCCGACGACTTCTCGCAACTGGCGGTGGGCTACCGCAACGGCGCGCCCATCCGGCTTGAGGACATCGCCACCGTGGCCGACACCGAGGCCGAGCAGTCCAGCATCTCGCTGATAGACGGCCGGCCCGGCGTGTCGCTGGACTTGCGCGCCGCGCGCGGCGCCAACGTGGTGGAAGTGGCCGAAGGCGTCAAGGCCAGGGTGGCGGAGCTGAAGAACCAGATGCCGGCCGGGGTCCAGGTGCGCTACACCTACGACACCGCCGAGGACGTGAAGAAGTCGCTGAACAACGTCGAATCCACGCTGCTGGAAGGCGCCGGGCTGACCGTGCTGATCGTCTTCCTGTTCCTGGGCAGCTGGCGCAGCACCGTGATCACCGGCCTGACCCTGCCGGTGTCGCTGATCGGCACCTTGTTCGCCATCCAGATGTTCGGCTTCACCCTGAACATGCTGACCCTGCTGGCCCTGTCGCTGTCCATCGGCCTTTTGATCGACGACGCCATCGTGGTGCGCGAAAACATCGTGCGCCACGCCGGCCTGGGCAAGAGCCATTATCAGGCCGCGCTGGACGGCACCAATGAAATCGGCCTGGCGGTGCTGGCCACCACGCTGACCGTGGTGGCGGTGTTCCTGCCGGTGGGTTTCATGGGCGGCATCATCGGCAAGTTCTTCCACCAGTTCGGCCTGACCGTGGCGGTGGCGGTGCTGATCTCCATGCTGGTCAGTTTCACGCTGGACCCGATGCTGTCCTCCATCTGGCACGATCCGCACCACCACGGCGACAAGCATCGCGGCCCGCTGGGGCGGATGCTGGACGCCTTCGAAAGCTCGCTGGACCGGTTGTCGGAGCGTTACGTCGGCGTGATCCGCTGGGCGCTGGCCCACCGCAAGACCGTGCTGGGCACGGCCTTGCTGCTGACCGTCGCCAGCTTCGCGCTGGTGCCGGGCATCGGCGGCGAGTTCATCCCGGAGCGCGACAGCGGCAAATTCACCATCAGCTACCAGACCGCGCCCGGATCGGCGCTGGAATACACCGCCACCAAGGGCCATGAACTGGCGGCGGCGGTGAAGGGCATTCCCGAAATCAAGTCGATCTCGATGAATGTGGGCGAGGGCAATTTCGGCGCCGGCAAGAACGACGGCTCGGTGACGGTGGACATCGGCGACAAGAACAGCCGTCAGCGCACCCTGGGGCAGGTGATCGCCGACGCGCGCGCGCGGGTGCTGCCGGTGGCCGGCGTCACCATCAAATCCGTGGCCAACGAGCAGCAGCAGGGCAAGCCGGTCAAGGTGGGCTTGCGCGGCAGCGACCTGCGCGAACTGAGCGCGGTGTCCGAAGACCTGATGCGCCGGCTGGGCAAGATCCACGGCGTGCGCGACATCGAATCCAACCTCAGCGAAGGCGACCCGGCGCTGAACCTGGTGCTCAAGCGCGACGCCGCCACCAGCTTGGGCGTGGACCTGGCCCGCGTGGGCAAGACCCTGTCCATCCTGTTGGCCGGCAACGCGGTCACCACCTGGGAAGCGCCGGACGGCGAAAACTACGACGTCAAGCTGCGGGTGCCCAAGTCCGAGCGCCGTCAGGAGCTGCTGGACGCGCTGACTGTGGCCGGGCGGCCGGATGCGCACGGCGCGGCCAATATGATCCCGCTGTCCTCGCTGATAGAGACCCGGCAGGGCATCAGCCCGCGCCAGATCAAGCGCGTCAACATGATGCGCGAGATCACCATCCTGGCCAATATCGAAGGCCGCGACGCCGGCACCGTCTCCGCCGAGGTGCATCAATTGGTGGAAGGCCTGAAGCTGCCGCCGGGCGTGATGCTGGTGCAGGGCGGCCAGCAAAAGGACATGCAGGAATCGCTGGGCTACGCGGTGCAGGCCTTGGCGCTGGGGGTGATCTTCATCTATCTGATTCTGGCCGCGCAGTTCCGCAGCTTCACGCTGCCGGTGACCATCATGATGGCCTTGCCGCTGGCCTTCGTCGGCGTGTTCTGCTCGCTGTATCTGTTCGGCTCCACGCTGAATATGTTCTCGGTGATCGGCATCATCATGCTGATGGGCCTGGCCGCCAAGAACGGCATCCTGCTGGTGGACTTCGTCAACCAGGCGCGGCGCGAAGGCATGGAGCGCAACCAGGCCATCGTCGAGGCCGGCCGGGTGCGGCTGCGCCCCATCATGATGACCAGCCTGGCGATGATCTTCGGCATGCTGCCCTTGGCGCTGGGGACCGGCGACGGTTCGGAAAGCAACCGGCCGATGGCGCACGCCATCATCGGCGGCTTGCTGACCTCCACCGTGCTGACCCTGATCGTGGTGCCAGTGGTCTACACCTATCTGGACGGCCTGCGCAGCCGGGTGCGCCGCCTATTGGGCGGCAAGCCGGCGCACCAGCCGGCGGCCGAACATTGAAACGAAAAGAGCCTGCGTTTGCGCAGGCTCTTTCTTTTGGCGAGGACGGTGTTTAATTTTTAGGGGGCGCCACGCAGTCATTGCCCTCAAAGCTCACCGACTGAATGGTATGGGTTTTGGGATCGGCGACGAAGTTGGTGGTGCAGCGGTAATACACCGAGCCGCCGCCGCTGAAGCCCCAGGGGTAGTTGTAGAAACCGCCCTGATAGGGCATTTCCTGGCTGTAGGCGCTGCGGTAGGTGTAGAGCTGATTGCCGTTGGGCATGGTCAGCTGGCTGGTGGGCGCGCCCCATTGCGCCAGCATCTCGTTGACGTCGCGGCCTTGCCAGCCGTAGACCTTTTGCGCGTAACCCGCCTGGGTGGCGCAGCCGGTCAGCAGGCTGGCGGCCAGCAGGGACAGCGCTAGCGTTGTTTTCATGAGGCGCTCCTGAGCAATGTGTCAGGCGGGGGGAGACGGCGTCCGCCTGAGGTGGTTTGAAGGGATACTTTTACGATGGCGTCGCCGCCGCCGCTTGTCAACAAGCAGCGCCGGCGCACCTTGTTCATGAGTGTTAAGAACCTGTTTACGATCTGCCGCGCGTCGGCGGGATGGATAGAAATGGGCGTTGAAACCAAGCTCAAAATGCTCATGTACCACGAGTACATTCCGCTTTTTCGCTCGTTTTCGCCTTGTCTCGCCTTAGCTCGCGAGATCGTAAACACGTTCTAAGAGCCGCTAGAACGGCGACATAATAAGCGGGCCGGTGCAAGACGCCAGGCCGAAGCGACAACAAAGGAGAAAATCATGAGCCTGAAGCGATGCGCGCTGCTGGCGCTGATGGCGTGGGGAGGCGTGTCGGCGCAGGCCGCCGACATGAACAAGGTGCTGCATGTGGCCTTCAACGCGCCGGAGACCGGTTTCGACCCGTCCAAGACATCGGACATCTACTCCGGCGCCATCATCGAACACATCTTCGACCCGCTGCTGACCTTCGACTACCTGGCGCGGCCGGTCAAGGTGGTGCCCAATGTCGCCACCGCCATGCCCACGGTCAGCGCCGACGCCAAAACCTATACCTTCACCCTGAAAAAAGGCGTGTACTTCGCGCCGGACCCGGCCTTCAAGGGCAAGAAGCGCGAGCTGACGGCGGAAGACTACGTCTACGCCTTCAAGCGGCTGATCGATCCGGCGGTCGCCTCGCCGATCAGCGATCTGGTGGCCGGCAAATTCGTCGGCCTGGACGCCTGGGCCAAGCCCGCCGGCGGCAAGATCAACTACGACGCGCCGGTGGCCGGCGTGCGCGCGCTGGACCGCTACACCCTGCAACTGAAGCTGACCCAGCCGTACCCGGCGCTGAAATACATCCTGGCCGCGCCCTTTGTGCAAGGCCAGGCGCGCGAGGCGGTGGAGGCTTACGGCAGCAACACCAACGCCCACCCGGTGGGCACCGGTCCTTATATGCTGGCCAAATGGCAGCCGGGCACCCATATCTCGCTGGTGGCCAACCCCCATTTCCGCAAGCAGATTTTCAACTACCCGCCGGGCGACAATCCGGAAGACCAGCGCGTCGCCCGCGAGATGAACGGCAAAAGCTACCCGCAGATCGGCCGCATCGAAGTGTCGGTGATCCAGGAGGAACAGCCCACCTGGCTGGCGTTCAAGAGCGCGGAGCTGGACCTGGTGGGCATTCCCCAGCCCTTGATCCGGCAGCTGCTGCGCATGGATCCGAGCAATCCGTGGCGGGCGGAACTGAAGCCGGATCTCCAGCGCCAGGGCGTCCGCTTGCTGCGCAGCCTGGACGAGGAAATCACCTTCTACGCCTTCGGCATGAAAGACCCGGTGGTGGGCGGCTACGGCAAGGACAAGATCGCGCTGCGCCGCGCCATCACCATGGCCTTCAACACCGACGAAACCATACGCGACATCCGCCGCAACCAGGCGGTCAAGGTCCAGTACGTGGTGCCGCCCAATGTGGCCGGCCACAATCCGGATTTCCGCGGCGCCTTCCCCTACAACCCGGCGCTGGCCAACGCCTTGCTGGACCGCTTCGGCTACAAAAAGGGCGCGGACGGCTACCGCCGCCAGCCAAACGGCGCGCCGATGGTGGTGGACTTCCTGACCGGCCCCACCGCCATCGACAAGCAATGGAACGAGTACTGGCAGAAAGCCTTCGATCTGATCAAGGTGCGCGTGGACTTCCGCGTGATGCAGTGGAACGAACAGATCAAGGCGCAGCGCGAATGCAAGTTCGGCATGAACGGCGCGGCCTGGATCGCGGACTTCCCGGACGGCGAGAACTTCGTCCAGCTGCTGTACGGCCCCAATACCGGCGGCGTCAACTACGCCTGCTACCAGTCCGCGCGCTACGACCGGCTGTACGAGCAATCCCGCAATCTGGAGGACGGCCCGGAACGCAACCGGCTGTACGACGCGATGAACAAGATCGTGATGGCGGACACGCCCTGGGCCTTCAGCGACACCCGTTTCCGCAACACGCTGATCCAGCCCTGGGTGCGCGGCGCCAAGCTGCATCCCAACTACAACTACATCTGGCGTTTCCTGGACGTGCAGAAGTAAGCGGCAGGCGAGGAGAACATCATGTCCGCTTTTATCATCCGTCGCATCCTGCAGATGATCCCAACCCTGTTTGGCGTCATGCTGCTGGTTTTCACCCTGTTCACCCTGGTGGGCGGCGATCCGTCGCTGGTGCTGGCCGGCAAGCACCTGACGCCGGACGTGCTGGCCAATATCCGCGCCCAGCTGGGCCTGGACCAGAGCCTGCCGCAGCAGTTCTGGATCTTCGTCAAACAGGTGCTGACGCTGGACTTCGGCACCTCCTGGTCCACCCAGCAGCCGGTGGCCGACATCATCGGCAGCCGCGTCGGCCCGTCCTTGACGCTGACCGGCGCCATGCTGGTGGTGGACCTGCTGGTCGCCATCCCGCTGGCGGCGCTGGTCGCTTATTTCCGCGGCGGCCTGACCGATCACATCGTCACCATCGCCTGCACCGTGGCCATGTCGGTCAGCGCGCTGGTCTACATCATCGCCGGCCAGTATTTCCTGGCCTTCAAAATGGGCTGGTTCCCGGTGCGCGGCTGGGGGGATGCCTTCTGGGTCAATCTCTTCGTCTACGTGCCGCTGCCGTTGCTGATGGGCCTGATGGTGTCCTTGGGGCCGGACATCCGCTTCTACCGCAGCTTCTTCGTCGAGGAAATCGGCCAGGACTACGTGCGCACCGCGCGCGCCAAGGGCCTGTCCGAACGCGCGGTGATGCTCAAGCACGTGCTGCGCAACGCGCTGATCCCGGTGGTGACCAGCGTGATGATGTCGCTGCCTTATATGTTGATCGGCGCGCTGGTGCTGGAAAGCTTCTTCGGCATTCCCGGCATGGGCAACGAGGTGGTGATGGCGGTGAACAAGAGCGATTTCCCGGTGATCAAGGCCATCACCATCTATATCGCCATCGCCACCATGGTGTTCAATCTGCTGGGCGATCTGGTCTACAAGCTGATCGACCCGCGCGTGCAGCTCAAGTGAGAGAGGGCTGGAAATGACGACATTGCATAATGGCGCCGGCGCTGCACCGGCCGCCCCCTCGCGCGGTTTGTGGGCGCTGGGCTGGCAAAGGCTGAAACGCAAGAAAGTGGGCTTTGTTTCGCTGTGGATCGTGGCGGTCTACCTGCTGCTGGCCGTCGGGGGCTGGTTCAATCTGGTGGGCGGCGGCTGGACCGATGAAATCGCCGTGCCCTACGCGCCGCCCAGCTGGGTGCAGGCCTCCGCCGATGACGTGTTGCCGCCGGAGCCGGCCAAGCCTGCCCAGACGTCCGCCCCCATCGTCACCATGACGCCGGAGGAAGACCCGATAGGCCAGGAGCTGCAACAGGCACGGCAGCATGTGGGCGAATACGCGCAGGCCGCGCCGGCCAAGCGCGCCACCTTGCCCTTCGGCGCGGATCTGCGCGGCCGCGACGTGATAGAGAAAACCCTGAAAGGCACCTCCACCTCCATCTTCGTCGGCGTGTTCGGCGCGGTGTCGGCCTTGCTGGTGGGCTGCGCGCTGGGCGCGGCGGCCGGCTATTTCGGCGGCAGGGTGGACGACGCGCTGGGCTGGTTTTACAGCGTGTTCACCTCGGTGCCGGACATGCTGTTGCTGCTGTCCTTCGCCGCCGTCTCCGGCCGCGGCATCACCACCATCGTCGCGGTGATGGCGCTGACCAGCTGGACCGGCACTTTCCGCCTGGTGCGCGCGGAATACCTGAAGCTCAAGGGCCGCGAATACGTGCAGGCGGCGGACGCCATCGGCGCCGGCAACGCCCGCAAGATGTTCGTCCACATCCTGCCCAATATCTCCCATCTGCTGCTAGTGCAGTTTTCCCTGCTCACCGTGGCGCTGATCAAGTACGAAGCCATCCTGTCTTTCCTCGGCTTCGGCGTCGGCGTGCGCCAGGTCAGCCTGGGATCGATGCTGGCGGAAGCGCCCACCGAGCTGATCCAGGGCTATTGGTGGCAAATGCTGGCGGTTACCTTGTCCATGTCGCTGCTGGTCACCGCCTTCAGCCTGTTGGTGGACGCGCTGCGCGACGCGCTGGACCCGCGCGCGGCGGCGAAGTGAGCGGGGAGAACAG
>NZ_JBMDIQ010000047.1:0-9721 GCF_057808735.1 Chromobacterium sp. FG89
CGGCGGATGAGCTGGAAACGCTCGCCATCGAACGTGAAGCGGATCTGATGCTGTCGGACACCGAGTGCGCCCGCGGCATGGGCGAGTCCTTCATCGACCAACTGATCGCCGGCACGCCGTCCGGCCTGCTGGACGAGCTGCACCTCTATATCGGGCAGCAATTGCTGCGCCGGGTGCACGATCGCAACCCGATGGGGCCGAGCTTTGCGCAATTGACGAGCGCGGCGCGGCGCTTCGTCGATGCGGCGGCAGCTAACCAGCTGAAGAGCGAGGCCGAGTGATGTCTGGTGCTTTCCGTGTCCGCGCTTCCAGCTGGGCCAGCCTGTTCGACTGCGCCCATCGCTGGGAGGGCGCAAACATCCTTGGCATGCGGATGCCAAGCAGCCCGCGTGCTCAGCTTGGCACCGCAATACATGCGGCAACCGCCGCTTTCGATGAAGCCAGGATGCGCGGCGAAGAGCTCCGCGCCCTGGACGTTGTGCCGGTGCTGGTTGATGAGTTGACCTCGCCGGAGCGGGATGTTGATTGGTCCGCCGACGAGCTGAGCCGGCGCGACGCCGAGGTGATCGGGCGCAAGTTGCTGACCCGGTACTGCCAAGAGATCGCGCCGCTTTACCACTATGTCGCGGTGGAGCTTGAGGTCGTGCCCTGGCGGATCGATTGCGGCGGCGGCATCGTCATCGAGATCCGCGGGACGCTGGACCGCAGCCGCGCGCGCGCCGATGGCGCCGGCGGCGTCGGCATCTGCGACATCAAGAGCGGCGTAAGCGCGGTAACGCAAGGGCGCGCGAAAACGAAAGGGCACGCTCCGCAGATCGGCACCTATGAACTGCTGTACGAGCGCACCACCGGCCAGGCGGTGACGTTGCCGGCAGACATTATCGGCCTGAAAACCAGCGGCTCGCCGGAGGTCGCCACCGGCCAGATCGTCGGCGCCCGCGACCAGCTGATCGGCACCGATGATTCGCCCGGCCTGATGGACTACGCCGCGGACATGTTCCGCAGCGGGCTTTTCCCACCCAACCCAACCAGCCACCTGTGCAGCGCCAAATATTGCGCGCGCTGGAAGGTGTGCAAATTCAAGGATGACCAGCAATGACCACTGCAGCAACCAACCTGGCCGAGCTCAAGCATACCTCCAAAATGGTGGCGCGAGACGCCGGCGTCGGCAGCGTGAAGAAGTTCTTCGAGAGCCAGAAAGCGACGCTGCTGGCCGTACTGCCCAAGCACATGGACGCCGAGCGCATGCTCAAGATCGCGCTTGGCGCCATGCGCACCACCCCGAAGCTGATGAATTGCACCGTTGAGAGCCTGTTCGGCGCAGTGGTGCAGTGCTCCCAGCTCGGACTGGAGCCGAATACCCCACTCGGGCATGCCTACCTGATCCCGTTCGACAACAGGCAGAAGGGGGTGACCGAGGTTCAGATCGTATTCGGCTACAAAGGCCTGATCGACTTGTCGCGTCGTTCTGGCCAGATCGTCAGCATCACCGCTCACGAGGTTTGCGAAAAGGACGCGTTCGACTTTGCCTATGGGCTAAACGAGCGTCTGGACCATAAGCCGGCGCTGGGGGAGCGTGGCCAGGTGATTGCCTTCTACGCTGTCGCCAAGCTGGTCGGAGGCGGCTATGCCTTCGAGGTGATGAGCAAGGGGCAGATCGAAGAGATCCGCGATGCTAGCCAGAACTACAAGTTCGCACGCGACAAGGCAAAAACGGTATGGGGTCAGCATTTCGTCGAGATGGGACGCAAGACGGTGCTGCGCCGGCTGTTCAAGTATTTGCCCGTATCGATAGAGGTCGCGACCGCTGCGGCGCTGGAAGGGCGCGCCACCGATGGCCATAGCCAGGGCCTGGACAACGTGCTGACCGGAGAATACAGCGTGATTGACGACGACACGCTGCAGATTGGCAGCGACGCCGGCGACGTTGACGGCGCTGAATCGGCCCCGGACGACGTAGATACCAGCACCGGCGAAGTGCTGTCCCAACAGCAGTTCCGGAACGCGATGCAGCAGCGTCGCCAGGCCGAGCCGGTGCGCGTCAATGACGACCGCGGCGACGCCAGCGAGCCCGAGCAGTTCGACCAGATCAACCAGCCGACCTTGGAAGAGGCGCTGGCCTTCGTGAGAAAGGGTGATCCGGACATGGCGCGCGACATAGCTCGCAGCCTGTCGGAGAAGGATCAAGCAATCGTCGAGCAGACCATCAACAACCAGCAGGCCAGCGCGGACCGCCCGCGCCGTCAGCGGAATCTGGAGTAATCACGACATGAAAATCACCGCGATTATCGCGAAAAACTTCCAAGGCCTGCGACACGCGGGCCTTTCTCTTTCCAGCCGCATCGCGCTGATCGCCGGCGACAATGGCGCGGGCAAAAGCTCGCTGCGTGACGCCATCGCGATGGCGCTGTCCGGCCTGCCGTCTCGGGTGGCCAAGAAAAAGGACTTTGGCCAACTGGTAATGGAAGGGCAGAAGGGGGCGTCGGTAAGCGTCGAGTTTGACGACGGCCGCGTCGCCACGCTGAAGCTGCCAGACGGCAAGGTCGTCTTCGCTGGCGGCGGAGCGCTTGATGACTCGGAAAGCTTCCGCGCTGCGCTGCCGTTCGCCCTGAACCCTGCGGCATTCGCTGCTGCTGATCCGGATGCGCGGCGCACTGCGCTGTTTGCCCTAACCGGCTGCGGCGTGGACGAACGCGGCGTGGAGCAGCGCTTGCTCGAACGCGGCGTGGAGCAGCGCTATATCGACGCGGTGCTGCCGGTGGTAGGCGCAGGGTTTCCGGCGGCCGAGGCCGACGCAAAGCGGCGCGCCACCGAAGCGCGCGGCGCATGGAAAGGGGTGACGGGCGAGGTGTACGGCGACAAGAAGGCAGAGGACTGGAGCGTTGACGCTTCGGCCGTGCCGGATGCTGAAATCCAGCGTGCCAAGGCCGCCGCTCAGGCGGTTCAGGATGAAATCGGCCAGTGCCAGCAGAGCCTGGGCGAATTGCGCGCCCGTAAGCAGCAGCAAGATGACCGGCAGCGGCAGGCCGCCAAGCTGACCGAGCTGGCGGCAATGCTCCCTCGCATCAGGAACAAGCTGAAGCAAGACCAGCTTGATCTGGCAAATGTCCGTGATCAGGTGGAATCCATCACTGCCGGCCCTGTGCAGCGCGTTGGCCTCGTTCATGACCTGGCGCGCGCGCTGAACGTGTCGCTGACCATGTCCATTCCTTTTGGCGACATGAATGCGGAACAACGGGGGCATCTGAAGGCCGCCGGCCAGGTGCTGGATCAGTACTCAGCGGAGCATGGCAGCTTGGCCGACGACGGTATCCCGCCGAGCGCTCAGGATCTGGCGAGGCTGCCGGATCTCCAGCATTCGCTGGACATGATGAGCCGCGCGGTGGCCAACGATGAGCGCGACCTGAAGATCGCAGAAGACGCAGAGGCGCAGCTGAAAGCACTGAGCGACGGAGCTGCGGCGCCGGTATCCGAGCAGGATGTAAGCAAGTTGGCTGAGCGCATCAACTCGCTGCAGGCCAGCCATAAACAACTGGCCGCCGACCTGGCGCAGCTGCTGGAGAAGCACCGCGAATCCGCCGAGGCGGTCCAGCGCACCAAGCAGGCCGCCCTGCACCACGCCGACGTTCAAGCCTGGTCGGCGGTGGCCAGCGCCATGGCGCCGGACGGTATCCCGGCCGAAATTCTGGCCGAGGCGCTGCGCCCGGTGAACGACCGCTTGTTCGAGCTCTCGCAGATGGCTGGCTGGTCGCGGGTGCAGATCAGCCGCGAAATGGACATCACCGCCGACGGTCGCGTGTACGGCCTGCTGTCCGAGTCTGAGCAGTGGCGCGCGGACTGCGTTATTGCGCTGGCGCTGTCGATCATGAGCGGACTGCGCATTGTGCTGCTTGACCGGTTCGACGTGCTGAGCATGGCCGGCCGCGGCCAACTGCTGGACATGCTTGAAGGCCTGGACGACCAAATCGACACCGCGCTGGTCTTCGGCACGCTGAAGGCTGCGCCGGAGAGCGACGAGATCGTTCAAGCCATCTGGATTCAGGACGGCGAGGTCGCCGGCCAGGATCTCGCGAAAGCCGCCTGACCTTTCTGACCATGATTACCAAAGGAAAACCCATGAAACCCATTCTGTTCTACGACACCGAGACGACCGGATTGCCGCAGTGGAATCTGCCGTCCGAAGACCCGTCCCAGCCCCACATTACCCAGATCGCTGCCGAGCTGGTCGACGAGGACAGCGGCCTTGTTCTGGCCGGCATGAATCTGCTGATCAAGCCGGACGGCTGGGTCATCCCGGACGAGGTCGCCCAGCTGACCGGTATCACAACCGAGCTCTGCGAAGCCTTCGGCATCGCGCTCGGGCAGGCTATGGACCTGTTCTTGGGGCTGTGGAGCCGCGCGGATATCCGCGTCGGTCACAACGAATCGTTCGATATGCGCATGGTCCGCATCGAGCTGATGCGCGTGTATGGCGAGGCCGTGGCCGATGACTGGAAAGAGGGCTCGGCGTTCTGCACATGCTCGAACAGCACCAAGATCGTCAACCCGCCGCCGACCGAGAAGATGCTGGCCGCCGGCAAGAAAAACGCCAAGCCGCCGAACCTGGGCGAGGCCTTCGAGTTCTTCACCGGCCGCAAGCTCGACGGAGCGCACAATGCCATGGTGGATGTCGCCGGCTGCCGCGACGTGTACTTCGGGATTCTGAAACACCGCAAAGCGGCGTAGGCCATGAGCCGCGTCATCTCCACGCGGCCGGCCAGCACGCTCTATACGCCCGACCGGCTGCGAGACCTTCTCTCAGACGCGGAAACCAACGCCCGCAACGGCAGCGATTGGGACCGCGACTTCATCGAAACCATGCAAGCCCGGCTGAAGCAGTACGGCATGGGCATGCACATCAGCAGTCTGCAGCGACATCACCTTGAACGCATTGCCTCCTCAATCTGAAAGGATCACCCCATGCAAGACAACAAAGACTTCCGCGCGATGACCTCCGACACCATCGGTAAAGACCTGCTCAGCGCGTTGGTGGCTGAAGTGAAGCTGCTGCCGGATGTCTGGCAGAAGCTCAGCCAGGCCAAGCAGGACGACGTGATCGAGCGTATGCGCAATCGCGTCGAGTCGAACGTCAAAATGGCCATCCACCTGCTGAGCTCCGAGGGTCGCGTCACCGTTCCCGCCCATCTTGAGCAGTTCGTCAGCAAGGACGGCGTGAAGGTCCAGTTCAAGGTTAATCAGAACGCCGCCGGTATCGTGGATCTGATGCGCGCCACCGGCAAGACTTGCTTGCTTGTGGTGGCCAACGCCGACGAAAACCTCGGCGGCATGGACGAGATCGTCGGCGAGCCTGACCAGCGCGCGATGGACCTCGGCCACGAGTACCGCGAAAACGATGGCGGCGGCATGGGCGACATCTTCGGCAGCAATGTTGTCGACGCCGAGTTCGTCGCCGACGCGCCGCAATTGCCGGCGCCGGGCGATGAAACCCCGACCGAGGAACAGCTCGACAAGGCCTTTGACGACGGCTACGAAGCGGCGCTGGCCGGCAAGCCGGAGAGCGATTGCCCGATCATGTCCGGCGCGCTGTGCATCGAATGGGTCAAAGGCTGGAAAGAGTTTCACAAGGAGCTGGACGGCGGTGAGCAGGCAGAGCCGAACGACGGGGACGGCCCGGAAACAGAGGAGCAGGCCGCTACCACGAGCCCGGCAGTGCGCTACCAGCATCCGGACGACTCCCGCCTGACTTGGACCGGTCGCGGCCGTAAGCCAGCTTGGGTTCAAGCCTGGCTGGACGCCGGCGGCACGCTGGAACAGCTTGACGCGAATAGCAGCAACGACGCAGACACCGCAGCTGCCGCGTAATCACCGAATCACACCTGGGCGCCGTGGGCGCCCACTGAGGACCACAACATGACCAGCGAAAGAAACTTGCTGCCAGCAGTTCGCTTGAGCCCGAGCGAAGGAGAAGTACGACAGTTGGAGGCTCAACTCGCAGCGGCTGACCTGCGCATAAAAGAACTGGAAGCAGCCTTGGCCGTGGCCAGCCTGTCGCCGGAGTCTCGCGACAACGTGATCCAGTTGGTTCGTGAGGCCGCGGCGTGATGTACCCCGACATCAAGAGCGATCCGCGCGTCGTGCCCGGCCTCGCGCACCTGTTCTATAAGCCTGAGCCGAAGAAGCGCAAGCCGGCGGGCGCGCGGTACTCGCTTGACCGGGTAGAGCATCGCGTAGAAGACATGCCGCGCGGCGAGTTCACGAGCGCGGACGTCGCCAAGTTGCTGTGTTTGAGCATCGAATCGGCGCGGCTGATCTGCACCGATGCCGTCAACGCCGGGCTGCTGCGGATCGTGCGGCGGGAGCGGCAGCTCAAGGTTTACAGAAAGGTGAGCACATGACCGAAGACGACCTCGCGCAGTGGCGCCGGCTCAATCCCGGCGCGCCGATCAACCAGCCGCCCAAGTGGGCGGTTTCGTTTTTGTAGGAACAAATATGCGCTACGGATCAGTTTGCAGCGGCATTGAAGCCGCCAGCGTGGCCTGGCATCCGCTTGGCTGGGCGGCGGCATGGCTGGCGGAGATCGAGGCGTTTCCGTCCGCAGTGCTCGCCCATCACTACCCGGATGTGCCGAACCTAGGTGACATGACCAGGATCTCGCGGCGTGTCCTCACCGGCGAGGTTGAGGCGCCGGAACTGCTGGTCGGCGGAACGCCGTGTCAAGCGTTCAGCGTAGCCGGCCTGCGCGAAGGCCTGGCCGATGATCGGGGCGCGCTGACTATCAAGTACGTGGAGCTGGCAGATGCAATTGACTTTATTCGACGCCGGCGCGGAGAGCCGGAAGCCGTCATCGTCTGGGAGAACGTCCCCGGCGTCCTCTCCAGCAAAGATAACGCCTTTGGCTGCTTCCTGGGCGCGCTTGCCGGAGAAGATTGCGAGCTGCAGCCCGCAGGGAAAAAGTGGACGAACGCTGGTTGTGTGTTTGGACCCGCGCGCGCAATCGCGTGGCGAGTCCTCGATGCCCAATATTTCGGATTGGCCCAACGCCGCCGCCGTGTGTTCGTTGTCGCAAGTGCTCGAAAAGGGTTTGATCCCGCCTCGGTACTTTTTGAGTTCGACGGCGTGCGCCGGGATTCTGCGCCGAGCAGAGAAGCGAAAGCGCGAATTGCCGGAGCCGTTACTACGGGCGCTTCAAGTGGTGGCGGTTGGCGAATCGGACCAGACGAAGCCGCTGCAAACCACATCATCGAATGCTTTGGAGGGGGGCGAACTGCCGGCAGCCTTGACGTCGCCGCCTGCCTGACCTCAAAAGGGCAACGAATTGATTTCGAGTTTGATACGTTTGCCGTCCAGCGGCTGGACGGCACGCTACAGGCCAATGGGAAGGCGGCGGGATCTGCAACGCAGCAGGATGCGGAGAGCGGCCTACTCATTCCGGTTCAGTGCGTCACTGGCGATATCACCCACACGCTCAAGGCGGAAGGCTTCGACGCCAGCGAGGACGGCACGGGACGCGGCCAGCCGATCATTCCAGTTATGTCGGTCCACGGCACCCAAGACCCGGACGTAAATGTGAACCTCGCTCATACGCTTGGCCGAAACCAGGGGCAGGAGAATGCGGTTTTTGCATTCCAGTCCAGCCAGTCTGGGGTTCGCCTCTCTGATACCCATGCGACCCTTGATGCTAATAATGGGTCACGCCGGCATTACGGCGTACTTCGTGATATGTCCGTCCGCCGGCTGACGCCAATCGAATGCGAGCGCCTACAAGGCTTCCCGGATGTCTACACCGATGTCACTTTTCGCGGCAAACCTGCGGCAGACGGCCCGCGCTACAAAGCGATAGGCAACAGCAAGGCGGTTCCGGTCGTTCAGTGGCTGGGCCGGCGGATTGACGAGGCGCTGCGCGCGCGGCGGAAGGACGCCGCATGACAGGCTGCTGGGTCCACACCGGCTATCGAGATGGCCGGCTTGTTCTTCGATGGGTCGCCGCGGCGGCCCTTACTTATTGGGAGTGAGCATGAAAGAACGCCCGATGCTGTACACCGGCGCCATGGTTCGCGCAGTCCTGGCGGATGCAAAGACCATGACGCGGCGGCAGATCAAGTTCAAGCAGACGCCGTGCATGTCAATTGAAGAGAACGACAGCGGCAAGCTGTGGCCATGGCGCGAGGACTGCGATAACGGCGGCGATATCTGGTACCCGTGCCCCTACGGCCAACCCGGCGACCGGCTTTGGGTGCGGGAGACTTGCCGCGCGGAGGAGTTGGAGAGCGGGCAAGATGGCGTACGCTACCTTGCTGACGACCACTTTAGACCTATCGACAACACCACAAGTGACGCCATCAGCTGGATGCGCATGCATGCCTACGGAAAGCAAGGCGGCACCAATGTTCCTTCCATCCACATGCCGCGCTGGGCCTCCCGCCTGTTGCTGGAGATAACCGACATCCGCGTGGAGCGGCTGCAGGACATCACATTCGCTGATGCGCAGGCCGAAGGCTGGCCGAGTACGGTAGACGGCAATCCCAATCCTTACGACCCAATCACATGGTTCAAGCTGCTATGGGTAGAGCTCTATGGTGCCGGCAGCTGGGATGCGAACCCGTATGTGTGGCGAATTTCGTTCAAACGAGTTGAGAGGTGAGCGCAAATGAAGAAAACACTCGAAGTCACCATGACATTTGAAGTCGAACTGGACATTGATGATACGCTCCTGACCCCGGAGTCCATCGCCGAGTTCGAGAGCTACATGTTCGACGTAGAAGGCGAGCAAGAAGGCATTTTCGAATATGTCGCCTCCCAGTTTGCCAGCCAATCTGACCCGATTTTTGTTGAAGGGATCGGCAAGGCGGAGTGGGCAGAAACCTGCAGTCCGGATGCAGAGGCCGCCATCAAATATAAGGTTCGACACCTGGAAGTAGACGCGGAGGTGATGGAATGACAATTCAACAGAACCTGATCGACGCCGCGCGCGCCGTTATCGCGGCCGACCGCGACGGCGAGCTGACGGACGAACACATTCAGGCGTTGGAGGCGGCTGTCAATGCTGAGACGGCGGCGGCAGGCGGGCCGGTGGCGTGGTTCCAGCAACTGCCGGGCGAGAAAGGCCTGTGGTATGAGCAGCCGCTTGCCGTGACGCACCCGGAGATTCGCGCCAAATGCACCGCGCTGTATGCCCAGCCCGTGCCGCCCGACGCCTTCGCTCTGCTGAAAATCTGGCAAACCTGGCTCGGCGCGGGCCGCGAGTCGTGCGACGAAGGCGGCAAAAAGCTGTGGGACAGAATTGAAGCGGCGCTGGCCGGCAAGGAGAAGCAACATGACTGAACTGGAAAAGCAACTGCTGGAGGCGCTGAAACATATACAGCGCGAAGCCGGCATGGCTTGGGATAACGATGTGTTCTCGCCTGCCAGGGAAGCCATGGCAGCCGCCGAGGCCACCAGCCTCCAGCCCACGGTAGCGGTAGTGCCGGATTTCCCCGGGCGCCTGAGTATTGCTGATCTCGATTACGCCCAACAGACAAAGCCAGAATCATGGAGTGACGAGCATTTCGAGACGTGGCAACTGCTGCAAGTCGCAAGTCGAAATGTAACGCGTTTGCACATTTACGCTCGTCAGTTGCGCGCCATGCTCGAAGCTGCGCCGGCAACCGTCAAGGATTCCTTGATAGTTCAGCAGGCGCCGGCCGTGCCGGACGGATGGCGGAAGTTAGCTGAAAGTTTGATT
>NZ_JBMDIQ010000048.1:0-7903 GCF_057808735.1 Chromobacterium sp. FG89
GCTGAACAGCTTGCCGGCACTTCGGTTTCAATGAAATCTGATATTTCAAGAAACCTGAATAACGGGATCCCAATAGAAATAACCAAGCGTTTTAACTTGATTGCCGCTTACTTGCTCGGTGATATAGAACCAAACCTGATAATTTTCAGTGCCCGTATCCGTTACGTTGCAGCCAAGATAGTAGTTTGGAATTTGTTGCGCCGTATAATTCAGCGGGTCCACCACTTTGTCCGCATTCTGATTGGGAATGGGCACCCAAGGTCTGGACTCGGTCGGAACCGGGATGGAGGTCACCTGACTACCGGAGAATTTTTGAATTTTGTAAACGATAACGCTTTGGCTGACGTTTGAAGACAAAGACAGTGCGCGCCACCGGATCACGTCATCCACCTCGGCCTTCACCGCCAAATCAGCGGAAGCTTGTCCGCCTGTCACAAAGCGGCTCTCCGCCACCATGTAAACATCTTTATGGGCGATGCCAGTTGGCTGGCCAGAGTTTTGGCTTGGGCCAGGATACTTGTTGAGAATGGTTTGCGTATCGAACACCATTTCAATGTTGACAATATTACTCATTCCTTCCTCCACATGTAGATCATTAATTAGGAGAGGCCGCTTCGCCCCAAGGCCATTTATTGATACGACAGGATCAAGAAAATAGAACCTAGTGCAAATACCTAATTGACAACATACAGATAGAGTTAATTTCATATTAAAATGTTTTATTACGTAATATCACAATCAAAATTATTTGCCGTAAAGGCCACATGCAATGCATGCTCCACTTTCATGCCATCCACTCAGCCACAAACTCGGTCTCGCACATGACGCGCATCCTCCCTCTTCGACTGCTGCGCTCTAAACCTCCACGCCAAGCCTGCCTTTGGAAGCGAACCTCCATAAAGGGAGGGAAGTGGCTGGCCGCGCTGATTCTGTGCGCCGCCGCCGCGCCGGCGCTGGCCCAGCCCAGTTTTCAGCAGGTCAAGGCCGAATGGCGGCCGTCGGACGTGGTGGTGCTGGACCGCAACGGCCAGCCGCTGCAGCGGCTGCGGGTGGACAAGCAAGGCCGACGGCTGGACTGGGCGGGCCTGGCCGATACCTCGCCGGCCTTCCGCCACGCGCTGGTGGTGTCGGAAGACCGGCGCTTCTATCAGCACAGCGGCGTGGACTGGTCCGGCGTGGCCGCCGCGGCCTGGGGCAATCTGTGGAACACCCGCACCCGCGGCGCGTCCACGCTGACCATGCAGCTGGCCGGCCTGCTGGATAACGATCTCAAGGTGGGCCGCAACGGCCGCAGCCTGTGGCAGAAGATGGGCCAGGGCTGGTCCGCCGCCTGGCTGGAAACCCACTGGAGCAAGGCGCAGATCCTGGAGGCCTACCTCAATCTGGTCGGCTTCCGCGGCGAGCTGGTGGGCCTGTCCGCCTTGTCCGCCACCTTGTTCGGCAAACTGCCGGCCGGCCTCAATCTGGAAGAATCCGCCATCGCGGTGGCGCTGATCCGCGCGCCCAACGCCGCACCAGACAAAGTGGCCGCCCGCGCCTGCCGCATCCTGCAGGACATGCGCCGCCAGCCCAATTGCGCGGCGCTGGCGGTGCGCACCCGCCAGGCGCTGGCGCAGAGCCGCGCCGCCAATCCGCTGGCGGAGCAGGACGCGCCGCACTTCGCCCAAAAACTGCTGCAGCGCCAGCCCTTGACGGCCGGCAGCCGCATCGCCTCCACGTTGGACCTGGGCCTGCAGCGCTATGCCGCTTCGGTGCTGCGCCGCCACCTGGCCGCGCTGGCGCAGCGCAATGTGCAGGACGGCGCGCTGGTGGTCTTGGACAACGCCAGCGGCGACATCCTGGCCTGGGTGGGCTCCAGCGGCCGCGGCCTGTCCAACGCGGCCGAAGTGGACGGCGTCACCTCGCTGCGCCAGGCCGGCTCCACCCTCAAGCCCTTCCTCTATCAGCTGGCGCTGGAGCGACGCTACCTGAGCGCCGCCTCCCTGCTCGACGACAGCCCGCTAAGCCTGCAAACCGGCGCCGGCTTGTACGCGCCGCAAAACTACGCCAAGGACTTCAAGGGCCTGGTGTCGGCGCGCACCGCGCTGGCCTCCTCCCTCAATGTGCCAGCGGTGCGCGCCATCGAAATGGTCGGCCCCAACGCGCTGCGCGACCGCCTGTACCGGCTGGGCCTGAGCAGCCTGCAGCAGGACGGCGACTATTACGGCTTCAGCCTGGCGCTGGGCGCCGCCGACATCCGCCTGCTGGAGCTGGCCAACGCCTACCGCACCTTGGCCAATCAGGGCCTTGCCAGCCCGACCCGCTGGACGCTGGCGGACCCCAAGCCCAAGCCGCAGCGGCAGTTGGACGCCGCCAGCAGCTTCATCATCGCCGACATCCTGTCCGACCGTACCGCGCGCGCGCGCACCTTCGGCCTGGAAAGCGCGCTGTCCACCCGTTACTGGAGCGCGGTCAAGACCGGCACCAGCAAGGACATGCGCGACAACTGGGCGGTGGGCTTCTCGCGCCAGCGCACGGTGGCGGTATGGGTGGGCAACGCCGCCGGCGAGCCGATGTGGGACGTATCCGGCATGCACGGCGCGGCGCCGGTGTGGCAGGCGGTGCTGGACCGCGCGCAGCAAGGCGCGCCGGCCTCCCTGCCGCCATCCCCGCCGGCCGGCGTGGTGAGCCAGAACGTGCGTTATGAAGGGGATGTGGAAGCCAGCCGCCGCGAATGGTTCCTGGCCGGCACCGAACGCGCGCTGATCGTGCCGGAGCGCGGCAGCGCCGCCAGCCAGGCGCCGGGCATCGCCGCGCCGGTGGACGGCAGCGTCTACGCGCTGGACCCGGACATTCCGCCGGCCAATCAGCGCCTGTTATTGCGCGCGCGCGGCGTGGCCCGCCCGCAATGGTGGCTGAACGGCAAGCGCCTGGGCGCCGGCGCCAGTCTGGCCTGGTTCCCCTGGCCCGGCCGCCACGCCTTGGAACTGCGTGACGCCAAGGGCCTGGTGGTGGAGAAAATCCGTTTCGAAGTGCGCGGCGCGGTGGCCACACCTGGCCGAAAGGCCGGCAAGCCCGGGCCCCGCGTCAACTAATAGCGGCAAACGCCGCGCCATGCCGTACACATAAATGGCGAGTCATTCCCATTTCAACGACAAGGAGCGGCATATGAAATATTCATTCGAAAACCTGGCGCTGTCCGGCGGCGGCGTCTGGGGCATCGCCTACCTGGGCATGCTGGAGGAACTGGAGCGGGCCGGCGCGCTGGCGCAGATCCAGCGCGTGGTCGGCGCCTCCGCCGGCGCCATCTCCTCCATGCTGATCAGTTTCCGCCTCAGCGCGGCCAAGACCCAGGAACTGTCCGACTCCCTGGACTACAGCAAGATCCCGCAAAAAGCGGCTGAGCCGGCCACGCCGCAACTGCAGGCCGCGCACAAGGCCTTCCAGGCCCAGCTGGCCTTGCAGCCGCACGCCAAAAACGTCTCGCTCGAAGACTTCATCTGCCTGCTGCGCCTGTTCAACAAGAAAGGCTGGTATTCCAGCGACTACTTCTACCACTGGCTGAAAGGCGTGGTCGCCAGCCAGTTCAAGGACGGCCGGCCGGACAAGAAATACACCTTCGCCGACTTCGCCAAGCCGGCGCTGCACAAAAACGACCAGCCCTTCCGCCAGCTCCACGTGATAGGCTGCGACGCCAACGCCCATCAGGCCAGAATATTCTCCGCCGAGCTGACGCCGGACGTGGAAGTGGCCGAGGCGGTACGCATCTCCATGTCCATCCCCTTCTTCTTCGAAGCGCAGAACTTCAGCTACCCCGGCCAGCCAACCGGCGTATTCGTCGACGGCGGCACCATCTGGAACTACCCGATCAACTTCTTCGACGACAAGTACCCAGCAAAGCCCAAGCAGGGAGAAGATGAGGAGGAGGAGAAAACCTTCGGCGCCCGTTTCGACGCGCCGCCGGGCAAGCCGTCATCGGACGCCAACCTGATCCAGCACATCCAGAACATCGCCCAGAGCGCCTGGCAAGCGCAAAACCTGAACTATCAGTATTCGCCGCGGGATCAGGCGCGCAGCATCAATATCCCCACCGAAGGCGTCTTGGCCACGGACTTCAATATCAAGACCGGCGACGACAAGTATCAGCGGCTATTCCAGGCCGGCGCTGCCGCCACCCGCGCCTTCCTCGCCAGCTGCGAAAGCTAAGAAGCGGCTCAAAGACTCGCGAGCAAGAGCGAGACAAGGCGAAAACGGCTGAGAAAGCGGAATGATCAAGCGGTACATGAGCATTTCGAAGGTGTTTTCAATGCCGTATCGCCGCAGCGCAGCAGATCGTAACAGCCGCCCGCGCCTGACGGCGCGGGCTACGCTCACTCCGCGGCCAGCAAACGCCAGCGCTGATTCGCGCCGCCGTGGCAGCTCCATTGAATCAGTTGCTGGCCGGCCAGGGACGAGGCATTGGCCACGTCCAGGCATTTGCCGGCCTGCGCGCCCGTCAGGCTGTACGCGCCGGCTCCGTCCGCCTTCAGGCTGAAGCGCTGATTGGCCTGGCCGCTGCACGGCCACTGAATCAGCTTGCCGCCGTCCTGCTTGGCGCCGCCCTCCACGTCCAGACACTGCCGGGAATGCGCGGCGATCAATTGATAGCCGTCGCCGCTGGCGGCCAGCTGCCACACCTGGTTTTGCCCGGCGGCGGCCTGCTGAACGACGGCCGCGCCGGCGGACGCGCTATTGTCCTTGACCGTCAGCCACAGCCCGCTGCTCAGGGACTGCAGCCGGTAAGACTTGCCCGCCTGCGGCCCGACGGCGCTGCTGTCTATCAGCTTGCCGGCGCGCGCGTCGCTGCGGTCCAGCACGTCGGTCACGGTCAGATTCACTTGCAGCTTGGCCGGCGTCGGCGTTCCCGCCGGCAGCTTCAAGCTGGCCGCGCGGCGCTCGCCGGCGATTTCGCCGCCCTGCGCCAGGATCTTGCCGCTGGCCGCGTCGCTGACGCTGAGCTGGTATTTGAACTGCGGCGCGCCATAGGGGCTGGTTTGCCAGCTCGCCGTCACCGCGCGCGCGGCGGCGTCGTAAGCGGCGTTCAACTGATCGATCTTGGCCGGATCCGCTTCCGGCGCCGCCGGACGCCGGGCGGTGGAAATCAACGGCGATTGGAAGCCGGCCAGCGGCGCGCCCTGCTGCATCACAAAGCGGCCCTGCGCGGACACCGCGTGTTGCTTGGCCTGAGCCGGCGTCAGTTCCGTGACGGTGGGCGTGGCGCGATTGATCGCCTGCCAGCCCTGAGCGCCGCGCGCCCAGACATCGTAATACTCGGCGCTGCGGGTCACCTCCTTGGCCTGGCCGCTCCAGTTCTCGATGAAGCTGTTGGCGGACTGGGCGGCGAAGTCGATATTGGCCGCCGGGAAATCGAAAGTGGCGTGATGGGTCCAAATCCGCGTGGCCGCGTCCCGCGTCCACATGCCAAAGTAAGTGTGGCCGTTTTGCTGCCAATTGCGCACCAGGGACGTTACCGGCTGGCCCAGCGTCCACTTGGTCTGCAAATCGAAATACTTCAGCCCCTCGCCCTCTCCGCCAAAGCGCTCCACCTTGGCGCCGGGCTTGGCGTACACCGCGCGTATCGGCACGCCGTGCACCGACACCGGGTCCCAGATTGAAAAGATATAGGCCGGCGCGCCGTTGTTGTGGCTCTGAATGCCGGTATAGCCGCCGGCATCGCGGCCGCCGTTCCAGCCCAGGGTCTCGTAATAAGTGTGCTGATGCGTGTTCAACACCTTCACCGTCATCATCAGGATGTCGGCGGACACATTGGAATAGTTGAGATGGGCGGAACCGGTGCCGGCCAGCGCCGGCGCAATGGGAACACAGACAAGAGCCAAGCGGGCGAGACCGCGGCTGAATGAGTACATGGCAACACCTTTATTCAATAAGGGAAACCAAGGCCGGCCGCATACGACAACGGCCTGCCGCCAAAACACTTAATAAGTGAGTGAACGACAGGCCGTCGGGTTCCGCCCCAGCGGCGGAATGGCACTATTTACACAGGCTCAACGCTGGATCAGATAACGTATCGTCGGGCCGTCCTGCTGGATTTCCAGCACGGTGTAGCCATGGTTCTTGGCGTCCAGCGGGATGTTGTTGATCGACTGCGGGCAATCGGTCACCACCTCCAGGATTTCGCCCGGCTGAAGCTGCGGCATCGCCTCCAGCGTGGCCACCGCCGGATACGGGCAGGGCTCGCCCATCATGTCCAAACGGTAATTTGGGGTATAACTCTGCTTGCTCATGCCGCCTCCTTGCTGAATCTAGCCGCCTGCGCCTTATTGGCGAAAAAGCGTTTTTCCCACCACATCACCGCCAGCATCGCCAGCGCCAACATCGCGTAAGTGAGCACCAGGCCGCCTTGCGGGCCAAACACCGCCAGCAGGTTGACCTTGGCGTAATCAGTGGCCACCGCCGGCGCGATATCGTCCCACCACGCCGCCAGCAAGGTGGCGCCGACGATATTGCCCAGCCCCACCCACCAGTAATGCACCTGGCCCTCCACCGCGCGATACATCCAGCCGGTTTCGCAGCCGCCGGCCAGCACGATGCCGAAGCCGAACAAGACCCCGCCTATCACCGCATTGGGGCCGGCCCACAGAATCTTGGGCGGCACGCCCAGCTGCACATAGCTGTACACGCCGATCACGCTCACCGCCATGCCGGCGATGATGGCCTTGGCCATCTGGGTGCGGCCGGTCAGCCACAAATCGCGGAAGGCCGAGGTGAAGCACACCTGCGCGCGTTCGATGATCAGACCGAAAGCCAGGCCGAACAAGGCCGCCAGCCCCAGCTTGGGCATGGAGAAGGTGCGGGCCAGCGCCCACAGCGTGAAGGCGACGAAAATCAGCATGCCCAGGCGGAAACGACGCCGCGCCTGGTCCTCGCGCTGCTGCAAGGGCTGCGGCGCGCTCACCTTCTGCAGCTTCACCGGAATGCGGAACACCGGCAGCATGGTCACGCGCGCGCCCAACCAGGAACCGGCCGCGGTGGCCAGCGCAAACAGCCAGGCATGCAGGGAAAACTGCGGAATGCCGGTGAAGAAGGCCGCCAGATTGCAGCCCATGGCCAGCCGCGCGCCAAAACCGGCGATCAAGCCGCCCAGCACCGCCTGCGCAATGCGGACGCGATGATGCGGCATGCGCAGCTTGACGTTGTTGGCCCACAAGGCCGCGGACAGACAGCCGGCGAACATGCCTATGATCATCATGCCGTCCACACGGTCCAGCGGCGTGCCCTCAAGATGGATCACCTTGAAATAGCCCCAGGTTTCCGGATGGAAGCCAAACAGCTGCAAGGCGTGGCCGCCCCAGCGCGTGAACTCCCCGGTCACCGCCCAGAAAGTGCCGGTAATGCCGAAATAATAAGCGGACAACACCCCGGCGGCGATCACCGCCGGCACCGGCGCCCAGAAACGCACCAGGTATTGCGTCTTGAAATCCTGCCAAGTCATGGCTCAGACGTCTCCCAATAAAAAAACCTGCCCGCGGGCAGGGTCAAAAATATACGGTTGGCATTGTAGAACAGTGCGTGAACCATGTCAGCGCCGGATTGTCTCACCCGCCGCCTATCGCAGGCAAACCCAAAGCCGACCGGACTTGATCTGACGCGGCACGGCGGACGCGCGTCGGGCTTGCCGGCTGGTACTGATTAAAACCAAATCCCTTTGGCATCAAAGCCTTTGTGCGGGGCAGTAAAAACACATAGAATAAGCTCGCTTTTTAACAATAACTATCAACAGCTATCGCGTAAGCCACGATGCCGCCGCTACGGCGCCTGAACGCTTGCTCGCAAACCTTCGCCAGATAGAGCCCTGAACCCATGGACTTAAGCACCCTGCTCGCCAGCTTCGCCTCCGCCTTCAACCAGGACCAGCGCCTGCTCA
>NZ_JBMDIQ010000049.1:0-7724 GCF_057808735.1 Chromobacterium sp. FG89
GTGCGGGTGGCGGTATTGGGCGTCACCGCGGTGTCGGTGTAGGTGACCGCGCGCAGCGCCGCCTGCCATTGCGCCAAGGTCGCCGTGGCGCCGCTGGACGTCAGCGTCAGCACCCCGGTGCCGCTGTTGTAGCTGGCGGTGATATTGCCCATGGTGCTGCCGTTGTTGGTGAAGGCCAGCACGTCCTGGCCGCTCTGGAAATTGCCGCTGATGGACACCGTGGCGCTGGCCAAGGTGCTGTTGTCCAGATCGCTGACCGTGAGGCCGGGATCCACCGCCACCGGCGTGGACGCGGTGTTGTCGCCGGCGGTGAAGACCGCGCTGCCGCCGCTGGCGGTGGCGATAGGCGTTTGATCCGTGGCCGTCACCGTCACCGAGCGCGTGGCCACGCCGCTGCTGGCGCTGCCGTCGTTGACCTGGAAGCTGACGGTGCGGGTGGCGGAATTAGGCGTCACCGCCGTATCGGTGTAAGTGACCGCGCGCAAGGCCGCCTGCCATTGCGCCAAGGTGGCGCTGCCGCCGCTGGAGCTCAGCGTCAGCACCCCGGTGCCGGCGTTGTAGCTGGCGGTGATATTGCCCATGGTGCTGCCGTCGTTGGTGAAGGCCAGCACGTCCTGCCCGCTCTGGAAATTGCCGCTGATGGACACCGTGGCGCTGGCCAGCGTGGGGCCGGCGTTATTGCTCACCGTGATGCCGGAATCCACCGCCACCGGGGTGGACGCGGTGTTGTCGCCGGCGGTGAAGGCCGCGCTGCCGCCGCTGGTGGTCACCACCGGCACCACCGCCACGCTGACGGTGGACGCCACGGCCAGCGTGGTGGTGTCCACGCCGCCGTTGCTGGTGCCGCCGTTGTCCTTGACGCTGGTCAGCGTCACCACCCGGTTGCCGATGGAGGGGCTGCCGTTGCTGTCGCGATAGGTGATGCCGTTGATCACGCTGGCCGCGGTGCTGCCGGAAACGCCGCTGCTGCTGATGGACACCGTGGCGGTGCCGCCGGACACCGAGACGGTGACGCTCAGGCCGTTGCCGCTGGTGGTGACCGAGTTGCCGTTGGTCAGCGCCACATTGCTGCCGTCTATGGACAGGATTTCGCTGCTGCCGTCTTGCAGGCCGGACACGGTCAGCGTCAGCAGGATCACGCTCTGGCTGGATTCGACGGCGCTGACGCTGGCGCCGCTGAACACCGTCACCGCGGAGCCGCCCATCGTGAAGGTGGGATTGGAGGCGGTGGCGCTGCCGGTGGGCGCGTCGTTCACCGCGGCCACCGCCACCGTCACATTGCTGGAGCCGGTGCCGCCGCGGCCGTCGTTGACGCTGACGTTGATGGTGCGGGTGGCGGTGTTGGGATCGTTGCTGCTGTTGTTGTAAGTCAGCGCCGCCAGCAGGGTGGCCACCCGCGACGGGGTGGCGTTGCTGTTGAAGGTGACGATCAGATCATGGCCGCCCACGCCGTCGCCGTTGCTGGCGATCACGCCTATGCTCACGCCGCCCACCGTCACCACGCTGCCCACGCTGGTGCCGCTGGACAGGGACACCGAGCCGCTGGTGTCGACGCCCAGCACATCCTGGCCGCTCTGGCCGTTGGCGGAGATGTGCACGGTCAGATTGCCGCTGTTGAAGTTGGGGGTGTCGCTGTCCGTCACCGTGACCGCGGTGCCCACGTCCAGTTTCACCGCCCCGCCTTTCTCGGTGAAAGTGGGGTTGTCGCCGTTGAGGTTGCCGATCACCGGCGCGGAATCCGCCGCCACCGTCACCGTCTTGGTCACCGCGCTGCTGTTGATCGCGCCGTCGTTGATGGCGAAGCTGATGGTGCGGTTGCCGGTATTGGGCGACAGCGAGCTGTCGGAATAAGTCACCGCGCGCAAGGCCGCCTGCCATTGAGCCAGCGTGGCCGTGGCGCCGCTGGACGTCAGCGTCAGCACCCCGGTGCCGCTGTTGTAGCTGGCGGTGATATTGCCCATGGTGCTGCCGTTGTTGGTGAAGGCCAGCACGTCCTGGCCGCTCTGGAAGTTGCCGCTGATGGACACCGTGGCGCTGGCCTGGGTGCTGCTGTCGGAGTCGGACAGGGTGATGCCGCTGTCCACCGTCACCGCGGTGCCGGTACCGCTGCTGTAGGCGCTGGAGCCGCCGCTGGCGGTCAGCGTCGGCGCAAAGCCGAAATTGATGGCGTTGATGGCGCCTATGCCTATCATGCCCGTCACATTATGGCCGCTGGCCGCCAACACCCGGAAGGAATCGATGCCCTGGAAGGCGCTGTTGCCGGACACGTTGAAAGTCACCAGCCCGCCGCTGCCTTGCAGCGCGTCGCCCACGTTCAGCGTCAGCGTCGCCCCGCTGACCGCCACGCCGTTGATATAACCGACCAATTGCAGATTGCCGCCGGAAGTGGCGGAATCGTAGCCGTTCAGCACCACGCCGATGGAGTTCAAGGTAAAGCGGCTGCTGTCGTTGGACTTGACGCTGAAATAGGAGATGGGAATGGTGCCGTCGCTATAGCCGTCCACCGTTTCCGTGGTCACCGAGCCGGCCTTTTCGACAATAATCGTCTGGCCGCCGTTATTGGTGGAGCCCAATTGCAACGTGAAATCCCAGCCCTGGAGGTTGCCGGCGCTCACGGTACTGCCTGAGGGGTTATAGGTGTTGCCGTCCGATGTGGTGAAATCGGTGGTGCCGGTTACCGGCCGCGCCAGCAAGGCGTCATAGCTGAAATGCAAGGCATCCACGTCGATATGGCCGCTATTGCGCTCCAGCGTCCAGTCTCCGCCCAGGCGCGCCGCGCCGGTGGCGTCGGTGGACGCGGCCACGTCGGCCTGAGTGTAGCGGGACAATGCGCTGACGAAGGCCGCGCCGCTGCTGCCGGCGGCGATGTCGCAGCCGTAGAGCAGGATGTCGCCGTCGGCGCGCAAGGATTGGCCTATGGTTTTCAGGTCCGCCTGGCGGCTGTCCAGCTTAGCCGTGGTCAGTTCCATGTTGCCCAGCATCAAATCCCCGCTCTGACCGTGGGAAATGATGTGGATGGCGGCGTAGCCATGGTGGGTTTTGGCCCACTCGGCGATCTGGCTCAGGCCGTCCTTGCCGGCGTTGAGCACCACCACCTCCATGCCGGCCGGCATTTGCGCCAGCAGGCTTTGGTAATTGGCGACATTGGATTCGACGAACACCACCTGCTTGGGCGGCGCGGTCGGCGCCAGCGCCGCGGCAAGCTTCTCCGCCAGACGCTCCACCGCGGCCGATCGCGGCGCTTCCGTCGGCGCCGGGCGTTCCGCCGGAAGCGGCGCGTCCGCATGCGCCGAGGCGGCGGCGGCCGTGGCGGCCGCCGCGCCGTCGAACATCAACCTGGGCTCCAGAGCCTGCAACAGCAGGCGCGAGCGCTTGAGAGCCGGTGTCTTCTTGTCACTGCCTTGCGATTGCCCCGCTGATTTCCACCACCCCATCACGCTCTCCCGGATTATTTCGGCTTAAGCGGCTGTTCAACATCTTGCGAGCAAGAGCGAGACAAGGCGAAGACGGCAGAGAAGGCGGAATGTACATACGGTACATAGGCCTTTCTTAAGACGTATCCGCCCGCTGACGCTTCACCAAGCGCAACAAGCATTGAACAGACGCCAAGACCCAGATCGAACCACGCTTGCGACTACATCCCAAAAGCTGCTTAGCGGATTAGAACCTGTATCAAAGCAAAAATAAATGACAATTAAATAAATTCGAATCAGAACAACAGCGACACCGTAACAAACCGGGCAGCCGGCAAGCTGACAAAAGCTGTCAAGCGCGACCAAGAAGCCTCCTCTTTAAAAAATAGTTGTTCCTCACGCGAAGTAAGCTAAGTGCAAATACGTAGCACACATGATATTTGTTCAACATATTCAAAATCCCCCGGCTTGCCCTCGTCCGCCGCATCCCGTATCGTTCGTCCGCCGTCCGCCCATCCAAGGATTTTTCCATGCCCGCCACCCCGCTGTACTGCGCCCGTCCCGACCGCCTGGACGCCGCCCGCCTGTTGAGCCAGCGCTTCGCTCTGCCGCTGCTGGAACAACGGCCGGAGCAGGGCTATTGGCTGGAATTGGGCGAGCAAAGATTGGAACTGCTGACCACTGGCAAGCACGGCGCGGTGTATGCGGAATTCGTCGAGGGCGCGGCCAAGCATCGGCGCGAACAGGGCGGCGGCCGCGGCCAACCGGTGGCCAAGGCCATCGGCCTGAAAGGCGCCAAGGAACTGCCCTATGTGGTGGACGCCACCGCCGGCCTGGGCCGCGACAGCTTCGTGCTGGCCGGGCTGGGCTGCCGCGTCACCCTGGTGGAGCGCTCGCCGGTGGCCGCCGCGCTGCTGGCCGACGCGCTGGAACGCGCCGCCGGCCACCCGGACACCGCCGACATCGCCGCGCGCATGCATCTGGTGCACGCCAGCTCCATCGCCTGGCTGGCCGCGCTAAGCGAGGCCGAACGCCCGGACGTGGTGTTCGTCGATCCGATGTTCCCGGACACCGACAAGAAAAGCGCCGCCGCCAAGAAGGACATGCAGGCCTTCCAGCAGGTGATAGGCGACGATCAGGACAGCGCCGCGCTGCTGCAAGCCGCCATCGCCGCGGCCAAGAACCGCGTGGTGGTGAAACGGCCGCGGCTGGGCGCGGCCATCGAGGGCGTGAAGCCGTCCGCGGTGCTGGACGGCAAATCCACCCGTTTTGATCTTTACGTGATCAAGGCCTTGCATCCAATTCAGGGCTGACGCCATCGGGCGCTTGCGCCCGCTCGTTCATCCCATAATCCCGCAACACCGCCGCCACCCGCAGCCGGTAATCGGCGAACAAGGCCTCCCGGCCCTGCCGCTGCGCCGCGCGGTGCGGCTCCAGCCGCCGCCAGGCCGCCACCGACGCCTCGTCGCGCCAGAACGACAGCGACAGCATCTTCTCCGGCCGGTTCAGGCTGGCGAAGCGCTCGATCGACAGGAAACCGTCCGCCTCCGCCAGCTCCCGCCCCAGGCGCTCCGCCCAGCCCAGATAACCGTCCCGGCCGCCTTCGGCCAGCTCCACCTCGAAAATCACCGCAATCATTCCGTTCTCCCTTCCTTGCCATAAATACGCACCCGCGCGTTGGGCAGCCGGCGAAAACGCGCCGCCGCCGTCAAGTCTTGCCAATCCGGCCGCGCCGCCGCCAATGCCGCCAGGCCGCCGCGCGCGATTTCCAGCGCCAGCGCCCGGCCCGGGCAGGCATGCCGGCCGGCGCCGAACATCAAGGCCTCGCCCGGCCCGGCCGGGTCCAAAGCCGCCGCGGCCAACACCACCAATACCGAAGCGCCGGCCGGCACCGTCTGGCCGCCATGGGACCAATCCCGCGCGACGAAACGGCGGGTGTTGTGCAAGACCGGGTCCTGCACAGCCAGCCAGTCCCACTCCGCCGCCGCGCCCGCCGCCAGCGGCCGGCCCTGAGCCTGATGCCAGATGGCGGCGGCGAACAGGCCGGCGCCGGCGTCCAGGCTCTGGAACAGCAGGCCGATCACATTCGCCGTCAGCGTCGCCTCATCCGGCGCCAATTCATTCTTCAGCTCAGCCAGCATGCCGCCGGCCCGCGGCAGCGCCTCCGCCACCCGCGCCTGCAAAGCCGTCAAGGCCCGCTCTCCGCGCGCCAGCGCCTCTACATCGGCATCCGCGGCCAACGCTTGCGCCAGCGCCGCCGCCTCCGCGACCAAGGCCGGCGCGTCCGCCGCCGGCAGACCCAACAAGCCGGCCAGCGTCAGCACCGGCAAGCCCTGCGCCATCCGGTCCAGCACCTCGCCGTTCAACGGCTCGCGCATCAGCCAGTCCCGCGCCAGGCTTTCCGACAAGCGCCCTGCTTCCGCGTCCGCCGCCGTCGCCAAAGCTCGGCTCAAAGCCGCCTTCAGCGCCGGATGGCGCGGCGCCTCGCTCATCCGCGCCCACAGACAGAACGTGCGCGCCAAGCCGCCATCGCCCAACTGCGGCGGCGCCGCCTGATCCAGCGGCCGCACCCGACACTCCGGCGCGGCCAACACCGCCTGCGCCGCCGCGTGGCCGGCCGCCACCCACACACCCAGACCGGCGTCAAAATACAGCGGCCGCCGCTGCGCCAGATCCCGGTAATAGGGATAGGGATGGGTGTGAGTCACCGCCGCCAGCGGGTCCAAAGGCCAGGCGCTCATGCCCCTCCGCCAGGTAAAGCCGCCGCGTCAGCTCCACGCAGCGGGCGCGCGAGCTGGCCGCCCGCTCATGCGGCGCAAACGGCGCCGCCACCCCGTCCAGCGCCGTCACCGCCCAGGCCAGGCGCTCGCGTCGGGCCGGATCCAGAGCGGGCCGGCTTTGCCGCTCGGTCAACACGTCGATCAAGGACACCAGCGCCTCCTTCTGCGCAATCTCCCCCGGCAAGCCGGCGCGGGTGCACACCCCGTAGCCGCCGGCCAGGAAATCCCGCCACGCCGCCTCCAGGTCCGGCTCCGCCTCGGCTGGCGGCAGTTCCAACGCCGCCAGCCCGGCGCGCCACTGCCGGCCGAAACAGGCGCGCAAGCGCTCCGGATCCCCGTCCAAGGCCAGCGCCTGGCCCAGCCAGCACAACATGCCCTGCGGATACCAGGCCGACTCCGCGCTCAGCGCCGCCGCGCCCATGCAGGATGCGGCCTCCCCGGCCAGCGTCAGCCGGTAGGACGGCCACGGCGCCGCACCGGCCCGCTGCCAGCCGCGCAAGGTGTCCAGGCTCAAGCCGCTGCGCGCCAGCAAGGCCGGCTCGCTCAGAAAATGGCTATGCAGATAGCCCAGCAAATCCTCCACTCCCGCTCTCCTTGTTCAAGCTTGACGATGGGTTTATCGTAGCCGGCGGCATCCGCCAAAGTTTCAGCCGAGGATGAACCATGCTTGCAGCCCCGCACGACCGCATACCCGACATCAGCCGCCTGGCCAGCCTGCTGGCCGACCCCGGCCGCGCGCTGATGCTGCTGCTGTTGCAAGACGGCCGCCTCTACCCGGCCAGCGATCTGGCCCAGGCCGCCGGCCTGTCGCCGCAAGCGGCCAGCAACCATCTGGCCAAGCTGCTGCACGGCCAGGCGGTGCGGGTGGAACAGCGCGGCCGCCACCGCTATTACGGCCTGGCCAGCCCGGCCATCGCCCACGCGCTGGAAGCGCTGTCCGCCGCCGCCGGCGAAAGCCGGAGCGCGGTGCGTCCCAAGGGCAATGCCGACATCCGCCTGGCGCGCAGTTGCTACGACCACCTCGCCGGCCGGCTGGGCATCGCCGTCGCCGACTTCCTGCAACAGCAGCAACTGCTGCAACGGCGCGAGGAGCGCGAGTTCGCGGTGACGCCGGCCGGCGCGGACTGGCTGGCGGCGCGGCTGGACATTCAACTGGCCGGCATCGCCCGCCCGCGCCGGCCCTTGGCGCGCGCCTGCCTGGACTGGAGCGAGCGCCGCGACCACATCGCCGGCAGCCTGGGCGCGGCCTTGTGCCAGGCCTTTTTACAGCGTGGCCTGACCGAGCGCCGCAGCGACAGCCGCGCCTTGCGGATCACGCCGGCCGGTTACGCCTTCTTGAAGCAGGAATGTGGAGTGGGCAGCGAGCAGCTGCGGGGGGATTAAAGCGGTTTGCGCGAGGGGGCGCGGCGGATGAGTCCTTGGGCAGTGTCGGCGGAGGGTACCCTCCCACCCAAGCAAACCATCCGCCGTAGGGCGGAGCGCGGCGATGCCCACGCGGCAACGCGATGGGACCGATGCTTGGACCTTGGCG